>NZ_JBFAXI010000007.1:17619-193884 GCF_040680735.1 Streptomyces sp. NPDC051987
GGCGGGGGGGCGCCCGGCGGGGGGGCCCGCCCCGGCCCCCCCCCCCCCCCCCCGCCGCTCCGGTCAGGGAATGGCCAGTTCGGCCCAGATGGTCTTCCCGGACCCCGTGTAGCGGGTGCCCCAGCGCTGGCACATCTGCGCGACCAGGAACAGGCCGCGGCCGCCCTCGTCGTCCCGGCGGGCCCGCCGCAGGTGCGGTGCCGTGTGCGCGTTGTCGGAGACCTCGCACAGCAGGCTGCGGTCCCTGATCAGGCGCAGCAGGACGGGCCCGGTGGCGTACCGGATGCTGTTGGTGACCAGCTCGCTCACCACCAGCTCCGCGGTGAACGCCAGGTCGGACAGCCCCCAGGTCTCCAGCTGGCGCTCGGTGTCCGTGCGGGCCCGCGCCACCATCGCCGGGTCGGGCGGCAGCTCCAGGTCCGCGACCTGGCCGGTGCCGAGCCGCCGGGTGCGCACCAGCAGGAGGGTGGCGTCGTCCGCCTGCGGCCCCGGCGGCAGGGTCGCCAGCGCGCGGTCGCAGAGCTCCTCCAGCGGGCAGCGCTGCCAGGTGAGCACATGGGCGAGACGGTCGATACCGCTGTCGATGTCGGTGCGCCGGTCCTCCACCACGCCGTCGGTGAAGAACGCCACCACGCTGTCGTCGGACAGGCTCAGCTCGACGTTCTCGTAGGGCAGGCTGCCCAGCCCCAGGGGCGGTCCAGGGGCCAGCGCGGACAGCGCCACCGCGCCGTTCGCGTCGGCCACGATCGGCGGCGGATGGCCCGCGCTGGCCCAGACACAGCGGCCGCTGACCGGGTCGTAGATCGCGTACAGGCAGGTCACCCCGAGCGCCTCGTCGCCCAGCCCGTCGTCCGCGTGGGGTTCGGAGTCCTGCGCGACCAGGCCGTCCAGCCGGGTGAGCAGCTCGGCCGGGTCCAGGTCCAGCAGGGCCAGGGTCCGCACGGTGGCGCGCAGCCGCCCCATGGTCGCGGCCGCGTGCACGCCGTGTCCGACCACGTCGCCGACGGTCAGCCCCACCCGGGCCCCGGACAGCGGGATCAGGTCGAACCAGTCGCCGCCCACGCCCACCCGGCTGTCGGCGGGCAGGTAGCGGTACGCCACGTCGACCGCGCTCTGCTCGGGCAGGTGCTGCGGCAGCAGGCTCCGCTGCAGCACCAGGGCCGCCGCGTGCTGGCTGGTGTACCGGCGGGCGTTGTCGATGCCGACGGCGGCCCGCTCGGTCAGCTCCACCGCGAGGGTCTGCTCCTCGGGTCCGAACGGGTCGGGGTTGCTGCTGCGCCGGAAGGTGGCGAGGCCGAGCACCGCGTCCCGGGCGAGCAGCGGGACGAACAGGCTGGAGTGGCGGCCGTCCGGATCCGGTCCGTCCGGCGCCCCGTCCTTGGCCGCGTCGACGACGGGGCGGCTGGTGGCCAGGCTCAGCGCCTGCGGCGACGACGGCGGGTAGGAGACGGGACTGGTCCGGAACTCCTCCGGGGTCCGGCCGTGCATCCGCAGCAGGCTGTGTCCGGGCGCCGAACCCGTCGGCGGCTGACGCCCCTCGATGACCGCCGGCGGCAGGTCCACCAGCACCTCGTCGGCCAGCTGCGGCACCGCCACGTCGGCCAGCTCCGCGGCCGTACGGCGCACGTCCAGCGAGGCGCCGATGCGTTTGCCCGCCCGCACCAGCAGCGACAGCCGTTCCTGGGCGCGGTAGCGGTCGGTGATGTCCAGCGACTCCTCGAACAGCCCCAGCGGCTCACCGCGGGCGTCCACCAGCCGGTGGTAGGAGCAGGACCAGACGTGCTCGCGCCCCGGGTCGGCGGGAGCTCGCCCGCGGTAGTGCATGCCCGTGATCGGTTCGCCCGTCGTGAGCACGTGCGCCATGATCTGGTCCTCGTCCGGAGGGTGGTGGCGGGAGATGAACTCGCCCTCGGGAAAGAGGTCCGAGGCCGGACGGCCGACGTACTGGGCGACCCCCGCCAGCTCCAGGTCGGTGGAGACGTTCCCCCAGACCACGCGCATGTCGGTGTCGAAGATCGTCAGGCCCACGGAGGACTCGGTGGCCAGTCCCTGCAGCATGGCCAGCTGGGCCTCCCAGGCGCGCAGCGCCGCCAGCTCCGCCGCGACCACCACGGTCGCGGCCACGCCCCGGGGCGCGAGCGGACTGAAGGTCACGGCCGCGCGCAGGCTGCTGCCGTCGCTGCGGGACAGGTCCAGCACCGTGCTGCGGGGCTGGGGCGCCCTGCACAGCCCGGAGAGCCGCTGTCCGGGATCCGCGGCCAGCAGCAGGGCCGCCGGCCGGCCGACCACGTCCTCGGGCCGATGGCCGAGGAGACGCTGGGCCGAGGGACCCCACCCCGAGACGCGGCCTTCGGCGTCCAGCACCGCGGCCGCGGCCTTGGTGAGGTCCAGAGGACTGTGGAACTCGACGTCGGCCGCGTTCGGAAAACGATCCATGGCACCGCTTCCCTCCGTGCTCCCTCAGCATCCCGTGCCGCACGACGGACGACAACCGCACGCACGACCGCCGCCTGACGGGTACCCGGCGGACGCCGTGGTCCGTCCCTCCGGCGGCCGCCCGCCGCGCAAGCCGCACCCCGGTGAGAACGCCCTGCGGGGAGTACGCCGCTCGGCACGGTCCGGGGAGGTGGACCGTGCCGAGCGGGGCGGGACGGGATCGGCGTCAGAGGGCCGTGCGCTGCCTGCGGCGCAGGGCCAGGAAGGTGCCCGTGGCGCCGGCGGCCACCAGGGCACCCGCGCCGAGACCGACCGGCAGGGCCGGGAACCGACCGGAGTCGGTCGTGGCGGCCGTGTCCACCATCGCCGGGCCCGGGGTGATGCGGGTGCTCACCGGGGCGACGTGGCGGATCGGGCCGATGTGCCGGACGGAGCCGTTCGCGTTCAGCAGTACCTGCTTGTCGTTCGGGTGCCGGAAGTCGAACATGTTCGTCAGCGAGCCGGCGGTGGCGTCGAAGGAGTGGTCGCCCACGCGCCCGGTGTGCCAGTTGTCCTCGATGAAGCGGATGATCGAGGACTGGTCGGTCTGGGTGTGGTCGACCTTGTTCACCTTGCTGTACGGCGACACGACCAGCAGCGGCTGCCGGGTGCCGGGGCCGCAGCGGTCGGCGTAGCCGCCGGACGCGGCCGGGCCGGCCTGGCAGGCAACGCTGTCGAGGGCCTTGCCGTTGGAGCCGACCGTGCTGTCCTTGGAGCCGTTGCGGGGCTTGGCGTAGGCGTGGTCGTACCAGCCGTCGGAGTCGTCGTAGGCGATGACGATCGCGGTGGACTTCCACTGCGGCGAGCTCTGGATGGTGTTGATCTCGTTGACCAGGAAGTGCTGTTCGTCGATCGGGTCGGAGTAGCCGGCGTGGCCGTCCTGGTACTCGCCGGCCTTGAGGAAGCTGACGGCAGGCAGCTTGCCCGCCTTGGCCACCGCGGTGAAGTCGGTCAGGTCGTAGTTGTGGTTGGCCCGGCCGTTGTGACCGATCTCCGCGACGTTCTTCGGCGCCAGGTGGTGCGGGTTGGACGTCGACCTGTAGTACGAGAACGGGTTGTGGTGCGGGCTGTAGTCGATTACGGAGGCACCGCCCACGTTGGTGTGCGCGGTGTCGCACCTGGCCCACGAGCCGGACGTGCCGGTGTAGGCCGTGGACGGGCGGAAGCCGCCCTGGAACCAGCCCCAGGTCACCTTCTTGGCGTTGAGCAGGTCACCGATGTTCCGGCCCCGCAGCGCCGCCAGCGCGCTGGTGCTGGTGTGGTCCTTGTCGGAGCAGTCGTCGTAGGCCGGGTCGGGGTCGTTGACGACCGTGCCGACCCCCTTGGCGTCCGGGGAGGCGATGGCGTAGGAGTCCGGGGTCGGCGTCTGCTTGCCGGTGACCGGGTCCACGGAGATCGCGCCGTGCGTCTGACCCGAGACCAGGTTGAGCGCGCCGGGCGTGGACGGGCCGTAGACCGAGCTGTAGGAGCGGTCGTCGAGGGCGTACTGCTGGGCGTAGTTCCACAGACCGGTGACGGTGTTGCCGTCGTAGTAGTCCATGACCAGGCCCGGCTCGCCGAACAGGCCGCCGGAGCACTTGTCGACCTCGGTGTTCTGCACGAACTGGTCGGCCCTGCCGCCGTCGTAGGCCAGTTGCTCCGGGCCGTAGGAGTGGTTCTGGTCGCAGGTCATCGCCTGCGCCGGGGTGAGCCGCTTGGGCAGGTACTGGTTCGGGTTCTTCGTCAGCAGCCCGGCGTGCGCGAGGGTGTCGACGTCCTTGGGGGTCCTTCTGGACGCCGTGAACTTGGTGCCGTCTGTGTTCGCGGCCTTCGGGTAGGTCGCGAAGTAGTGGTCGAAGGAGATGTTCTCGCCGAACAGCACGACCACGTGCTTGATCGGGGTGGCGGTCGACGAGCCGCCGCTGTGCCCGGCGGGTGCGGCGGCCCAGCTGGGCGCGGTACCGCCGAGGACGGTGAGTACGGCGGCCCCGGCGAGAGCGCCGAGGCTCCTCGTCGCCGTTCGTCTTCCTGTGCTGGCCATGCGGGTTCCCCTCCGGGCATGAGCGTCACTGCGTCGTACAGCCAGGGATGCTTCGCTCGTTCGCGGGCGTTCCGGCGGAGCCGTGATGGCGGGTGAATGAACACCGGGTCAGGGATGCCGGGGCAAACCTTGACTGCGTGTTGACCGTATCGGCTACGGAAATCACCTGAAGTTGTCCGGACAGGCTCAGGTCAGCAGGGCGCGCCCGTACCAGTCGTCGCGGTCCCGCACACCGGGCAGGGCGAAGAAGTAGCCGCCGCCGAACGGCGAGACGTAGTCCGTCAGCGGCTCCCCGGCCAGCCGCTTCTGCACGGTCTCGAACTGCCGCGCCAGGTCCTGCTGGTAGCAGCAGAACAGCAGGCCCATGTCGAGGTTGCCGTTGCTGTCCATGCCCCGGTCGTAGTTGTACGCGCGGCGCAGGATCCGCTGGTCGGCAGTGGCCGTGGTGCGCGGGTTGGCCAGCCGGATGTGCGCGTCCAGCGGGATGACGTCGCCCTTCGGGTCGTCGGCGTAGTCGGGCGTGTCGTGCTCGGCGTCGCCGTCCAGGGGCGCCCCGGACTCGCGGGACCGGCCGAACATGCGCTCCTGCTCGCTGAGCGAGACCCGGTCCCAGAACTCCACCAGCATCCGGATCAGCCGGACCACCTGGTAGCTGCCGCCCGCCGCCCAGTCCGGTTCGCCGGAGTCCCGGCCCACCCACACCAGCCGGTCCATCTCCCGGGCACTGGTGGTCTCCGGGTTGGCGGTGCCGTCCTTGAAGCCCAGCAGGTTGCGCGGGGTGCCGGACGGCCGGGGCGGACTGGTGAAGCCGTCCAGCCGCCAGCGGACCTGCAGACCGCCCCGGGTGTGCCGGGCGATGTCGCGCAGCGCGTGCAGCACGGTGTCCGTGTCGTCCGCGTGCAACTGCAAACTGAGGTCGCCGTGGCACCACTCGGGCCGCAGGTCGTCGTCCGGGAACGCCGGCATCGTCGTGAGCCGACGCGGTCTCAGTCTCCCGAGCCCGAACCGGTCGTCGAAGAGGGAGCCGCCGACCCCGACGGTCACCGCCAGTGCGCCGGACGGCAGTTGGCCGCCGAGGACGCCCGAGTCGGCGGGCGGCCCGGTGATGCCGACCGGAGCCGGGGTGCCGCCGGAGGTGAGGAAGCGGGCGCGGTCGGTGAGCGTGCGCAGTACGTCGGTCAGCTCGGCGCGGCTGCCGGCGGTGACGTCGAGGGAGGCGAACACCGTCGTCCGGCGGGGCGGGGCGATCGCGGACAGCTGGCGGGCGCCGTGGAAGGGAGCGATCGCGGGTGTGCCGGTGGCGGCGCCGGTGTCCGAGGTGTCCGTGCCGGGGGCCGTCGCGCCGCCGGCCGCCAGCCCCGCGCCCGCGAGGGCCGCGCCGCGCAGGAACCCGCGGCGGCCCACCGCGCCCTTGCCGGTCGTCTCGTGCGCGCTCATGCCGTCCTCCGCGGATCGCACAGGGTCGCCACCGACGCCAACCGCTCCACCAGGTCGCCGAGGACCGCGTCGACATCCTCGCGCTGCCGGTGGCCGAGCCTGCCGAGCGGCGTCCAGGTGCCGTCGTGATCGAAGCCGTCGAGGGTCGTGCCGGCCCGCCGCAACTCGCTCTCCAGCGCGGCCAGACCGGCGTACCGGGTGGTCAGCAGCGGGTGCAGCCGGGCCAGCACCGCCACCGTGCCGTCCAGGTTGGCGCGGGCGGTGGCGAGGTTGCTGCCGCTGCCGAAGTCGGTACGGCCGGTCAGCTCGAACTGCACCGTGTTCTCCAGGATCTCGTGCGCCCGCAGCCCCAGCTGGGCCGGGTCCATCCGAGTCTGCGCCCAGCCGTCGCGCAGCGCCGTGACCGCCTTGAGCAGAGCGGCGGCCGGGCCGCGCAGGCCGGCGGCGGACTGCCCGTGCCACAGCCCGTACTCGATCCGGTGGAAGCCGGTGAAGTCCTTGTCGTGGACCCCGCCGGGCAGCCCCGCGTCCGTGCCGTCGACCGCGCCGTCGGCGTCGCCGAAGGCGTCGTACGCGGCGCCTAGCCGCTCGTACTCCAGGTGCGCGGGCAGCCAGGCGGCACGGGCGGCGGCGAGATCGCCGCGGTCGATCGCGGCCCGCAGGGCCGTCGTCAGCCGTACGACGTCGGCCAGGCCGCCGCCGACCCACTTCTGGTAGGCCAGCGCCGGCGGGATCAGGTCGTGCTCGCTGACCGGCGCCACGGCCGGGCCGCTGCGGCCCCTGGTGATCCGGACGGTCGGCCCGGTGACGGCGTCGGCGTCGTCGGGCACGCACCGGAACGCGTACGCGCCCTTGCCGAGCCGGACGGTCAGCTCCCGGGTCGTACCGGGCCCTATGCCCTCCACCTCGCCGTACACGGCCCGGCTCGCCGGGTCCTCCAGGAGCACGTCGGCGGCACCGTCGGTCGGGTTGTGCAGGTCGAAGACCTGGACCCCGGGAACAGGGGCGCTCCAGCCCCGGCCGCAGCGGCTGGCGGACACCTCCACGGTGGTGTGCGGCAGCGCGGCTGGGCCGGCGTGCGCCTGCCGCGATTCGTGCGTGAGCGCCAGGAACCCGGCCACCAGGCACACGACGGCGACACCGACGACCGCCCAGGGACGTGACGACCTCCAGCCGGGGCCGGACAACACCATCCCGAGCTCCCAGGGGATCCGTACCGTTCGTGATCGCCTCATGCTAGGCAGCCCTTGCCGCTCGAACGGCCGCCCAGGCAAACCCATGACCAAGAGTTCCCTCCCGGTTCACCCGGCCTCCAGAGGACCCCTGCCGGGGCGACCCACACCCCGGTCGGACAGACCGTCGGCGACGGACTCGCGCTCGGCAGGACCGTCCGGGGGCGGTGTGCGGAGGGTGGGACGGTCGCGAGAAGATCGTTCGTGACCCGTGCGTCCTGCCCCGTCCGGAAGGAACCGACGAGATGATGCGCCTCAGCGCGGCCCGCGGCCCGGCGGAGGTGTCCGGATGACCGGCGCCGAGGAACCCGTCCTGCTGCACGTCGACGGACGGGCCGCGCACATCACGCTCAACCGGCCGAAGGCCATCAACGCGCTGACGCACACGATGGTGCGCCGCGTCGACGAGGCGCTCACCGAGTGGGAGCGGGACCCGGCCGTGCGGACCGTCGTCATCTCCGGGGCAGGCGAGCGCGGCCTGTGCGCCGGCGGCGACATCCGTGCCGTCCACGACGACGCCCGGGACGGCGACGGGTCGGCCGCGGCCGCGTTCTGGCGGGACGAGTACCGGCTCAACGCCCGTATCGCCCGTTACCCGAAGCCGTACGTCGCGCTGATGGACGGGATCGTGATGGGCGGCGGGGTCGGCGTCTCGGCCCACGGCAGCGTCCGGATCGCCACCGAGCGGTCGCGGATCGCCATGCCGGAGACCGGGATCGGCTTCGTTCCCGATGTCGGCGGGACCCGCCTGCTCGGCCGGGCGCCCGGCGAACTCGGCACGCATCTCGCCCTGACCGGTACTCAGATCGGGGCCGCCGACGCCCTGCTGTGCGGACTCGCCGACCACTACGTGCCGTCCGGCGCGCTCCCCGCCCTCCTCGCCGACCTCGCCGAGCTGCCTGTGCCCGAGGCGCTCGCCCGGCAGGTGCGGCGGGCCCCGGACGGCGAACTGGCCGGGCACCGCGCGTGGATCGACGCCTGCTACCCGGCCGGCACGGTCGAGGAGATCGTCCGGCGGCTCCGCGCGCACGGCGACCCGGCGGCGAAGGAGACCGCGGACCTCCTGCTGTCCAGGTCGCCCACCGCCCTGAAGGTCACGTTGCGGGCGGTGCGCCGGGCCCGGCGGCTCGGCTCGCTGGAAGAGGTCCTGAACCAGGAGTACCGGGTCTCCTGCGCCACCCTCGCCACCCCTGACCTGGTGGAGGGCATCCGCGCCCAGGTCGTCGACAAGGACCGCGCCCCGCGCTGGTCCCCGGCCACCCTCGCCGAGGTCACCGACGCCGACGTCGACCGCTTCTTCGCCCCGCTCGGCGAGCGCGAACTGGGCCTGGTCGCCGCGGGCTGCCCCCTCCCGACCGCCGCCCACCAGGCGCGAGACGAAGATCACGCCTGCTGACGCGGTCTTGGCCGTGCCCCTGACACGCGGTACGGTCTGTCCGATATCGACGACGGCGAGACGGAAGCCGGTGGGAATCCGGCACGGTCGCGCCACTGTATGCGAGAGCCCCAGGGCCGCTCGTGAGTCAGACCCGTGGCCGTCGTCCTGTGCACCACCGAGATGGGACGCGAACTCCCAGAGGAGGTCCTGCCATGGCGCAGACCGTCGCTCCGCCGACCGCCACCACCCCCGCCGTCCCCGCCAAGCTGCCGCTGTCCGCGATAGCTCCCTGGGCGGTCTTCTTCGGCATCCTGATGCTGGTCCTGCTGTACTTCGTCGGCGCCGAACAGGGCGCCACCTCCGTGTTCAGCGGCACGAACGTCCACGAATGGGTGCACGACGCCCGCCACCTGCTCGGCTTCCCCTGCCACTGACGCGGGGGACACCGCACACCCGATGAACTCCGCAACCGTAAGAAACCTCCTGGTGCGGGGCATGCTCGCCGGCCTGGCCGCCGGCGTGCTCGCCCTGGTCGTCGCCTACCTGCTCGGCGAGCCGAACGTCGACAAGGCGATCAGCTTCGAGGACGCCCACACGCACGAGCACGAGATGGCGGTCGTCTCGCGCTCCCTGCAGTCCACCGCGGGCCTGGCCACCGGTGTCCTGGTCTACGGCGTCTCCTTCGGCGGCATCGCCGCGCTCGCCTACTGCTTCGCCCTCGGCCGCGTCGGCCGTTTCTCGCCGCGGGCGACCGCGCTGCTGCTGTCCGGCTGCGCGCTCGTCGCCGTGTACGTGGTGCCGTTCCTCAAGTACCCGGCCAACCCGCCGTCCGTGGGCGACCCGGACACCATCGGCAAGCGGACCACGCTGTACTTCCTGATGATGCTGCTCAGCGTGCTCCTCGCGGTCGCCGCCACCCTCCTCGGCCGGCGACTCCGGCCCCGGCTGGGCACCTGGTGGGCGACCGTGCTCGCGGTGGTCGCGTTCGCCGTCGTCATCGGGCTGGCGTACCAGTTCCTGCCGGTCGTCAACGAGGTGCCGAAGGACTTCCCGGCCACCCTGCTCTGGCGGTTCCGGCTCTCGGCGCTCGCCATCCAGGTGTCGCTGTGGGGCGGATTCGGCCTGCTCTTCGGCGAGTTGGCCGACCGCGTCCTCAACCCCAGACCGGCCGGGGCGCCGGCCGCGACGCGCACCGTGCCCACACCGCACTGACCCACCCGCCGAACGACGGGCGAGGGCCTCCGGAGCCAGGCGAATTCCGGAGACCCTCGCCCGTTCCGTCACCCACCTCCGCGTCGCCCCGCGCAGGGCCGCAGTCCCCGCTCACGGCCGGCGCGCGTCGTATCCTGCGGGCCGTGACGCAGACCTACGTACTGGACGGCACCGCGATCACCACCCTGGAGGACTTCTGGCGGGTGGTCGGCGAGGCGGTCAACGGCCCCGGCGGCTACTTCGGCCGTAACCTCGACGCGTTCGCCGACTGCCTCGGCGGCGGCTTCGGCACGCCCGACGACCGTGACTTCGTCTTCGAGTGGCGCGACCACGACACGTCCCGTGCGCATCTGGGCCACGCGGAGACCGCCCGCCAACTGGAGAGCAGGCTCGCCCGCAGCCACCCGTCCCACCGGGCGGAGTTCACCGCCCAGTTGGCCGAGGCCCGCGCCGGACGCGGAGCCACCGTCTTCGACTGGCTGGTCGACATCTTCGAAGAGCGGGCCCCGAACGCGCTGCGACTCCGGTGAACCCGCCGTGAACCCGCCGAGTCCTCGGCGCGCGGCCGGTGCCGCACTCGCGTGCGCGGCCACCGGCAGGGAAAGATGGGCGGCGAGCGAACGATCAACGACTGCGGAGGAGTGGACTCATGCCGCATGAGCGAGCGGGCCGGCCGGCGGCTCCGGAGGACCTCGTCGACGTGGCCCGGCTGGTCACGGCCTACTACGCGCTGCACCCCGACCCGTCCGACCCCGCCCAGCGCGTGGCGTTCGGCACCTCGGGACACCGCGGATCGTCACTGGCGACCGCGTTCAACGAGGACCACATCGCGGCCACCAGCCAGGCCATCTGCGAGTACCGGAGCGGCCAGAGCACCGACGGCCCGCTCTTCCTGGGCGCCGACACCCACGCCCTGTCCGAGCCGGCCAAGGTCACCGCGCTGGAGGTCTTCGCCGCCAACGGCGTCACCGTCCTCGTCGACAGCGCCGACGGCTACACCCCCACCCCGGCCGTCTCGCACGCCATCCTCACCCACAACCGGGGCCGCACCACCGGCCTCGCGGACGGCGTCGTGGTCACCCCCTCGCACAACCCGCCGGCCGACGGCGGCTTCAAGTACAACCCGCCCAGCGGCGGCCCCGCCGCCTCCGACGCCACCTCCTGGATCCAGGACCGCGCCAACGAGATCATCACCGGCGGGATGAAGGACGTCCGGCGGGTCCCGTACGAGCGCGCGCTCGCCGCGCCCACCACCGGCCGGTACGACTTCATGGGCGTCTACGTCGACGACCTGCCCAGCGTCCTCGACCTCGACGCGGTCCGGGCGTCCGGACTGCGCATCGGCGCCGACCCGCTCGGCGGCGCGTCCGTCGCCTACTGGGGACGGATCGCCGAACGGCACGGCCTCGACCTCACCGTGGTCAACCCGTACACCGATCCCACCTGGCGGTTCATGACCCTGGACTGGGACGGCAAGATCCGCATGGACTGCTCCTCGCCGTACGCGATGGCCTCGCTCATCGAGAAGCGGGCCGAGTTCCGGGTCGCCACCGGCAACGACGCGGACGCCGACCGGCACGGCATCGTCACCCGCGACGCCGGCCTGATGAACCCCAACCACTACCTCGCCGTCGCCATCTCCTACCTCTACCGGCACCGCGAGCAGTGGGCGGCGGACGCCGGCGTCGGCAAGACCCTGGTCTCCTCCTCGATGATCGACCGGGTCGCCGCCGACCTCGGCCGCCGGCTGGTCGAGGTCCCGGTCGGGTTCAAGTGGTTCGTGGACGGACTGGTCGGCGGCGCCATCGGCTTCGGCGGCGAGGAGTCGGCCGGCGCCTCCTTCCTGCGCCGGGACGGCTCGGTGTGGACCACCGACAAGGACGGCATCCTGCTCGCCCTGCTCGCCTCCGAGATCACGGCCGTGACGGACCGGACCCCCTCCGAGCACTACGCCGATCTCACCGCCCGCTTCGGCGAACCCGCCTACGCCCGCATCGACGCCCCCGCCACCCGGGAGGAGAAGGCCCTCCTCGCCAAGCTCTCCCCGGCCCAGGTCACCGCCCAGACCCTGGCGGGGGAGCCGGTCACCGCCGTCCTCACCGAGGCCCCCGGCAACGGCGCCGCGATCGGCGGCATCAAGGTGACCACGGAGAACGCCTGGTTCGCGGCCCGGCCCTCCGGCACCGAGGACGTCTACAAGATCTACGCCGAGTCCTTCCAGGGCCCCGACCACCTGGCCCGGGTGCAGGAGGAGGCCAAGGCGGTGGTGATGACCGCGCTCGGCGGCTGACGCCCCGGGCGGTGCCGGTCAGCCCGTGAAGGTGCGACGGCGTGCGCGGGCCGCGGCGAGGTCCGCCGCGGCCCGGCGGGCGTTCGCCGCGAGGTGGGCCGAGCCCCAGGCGTGCGCGGTGCGGGCGGCCAGCGCGTAGCCCTCGGCGGCGGCCTGCTCCTCGCCGAGGAGCCGGTGCAGGTCGGCCAGGGCGTGCGCGAGGGGACGGCTCGCGTACGCCCCACCCGCCGCGCCGGCCAGCTGGTCGCGCAGCGGCCGCAGGTGCCCGAGCAGGGCGGCCGCCGCGTCGCGGTCCCGGTGCAGCAGCGCGAGCTCGGCGCGGAAGTCGAGCTCCAGGCCGTAGAGATGGTCCCGCGGCGGTTCGGCGGACCGGGGTACGGCCAGCGACTCGTCGAGCCGGCCCAGGCGCGCCAGGACCAGCGCCCACGCCACCCCGACCTGGCCGGGCGCCGCCTCGTACACCGTCCGGGTCAGCGGCTCGACGTCGGCCGCACGGTCCTGGACGAGCCGCATGCTGATCAGCCCGAGCGTGCGCAGACCGGTGGCGTGGTGGGCGCCCACTCGCTGCAACAGGGTGTCCGCCTCGGCATACCCGGTCTCCGCCGCCTCGAAGTGCCCGGTCACGGCCGCCAGCATCGCGGAGGTCGCGGCGCTCAGCCCCTGGGCCCACACCAGGCGGTAGCGGCGGGCGAGGACCAGACCCTGCGCGGTGTGCCGCCGCACCGCGGCCGGATCGTTGCGGGCGGCGGCGGTCATGGCGTCCAGGTTCTCGCAGACCCAGCGATAGGCGGGCAGGTCGTGGGCCAGGGCCAGCCGGCGCAGTTCGGCGGTGAGCGGCGGCCGGGTGCCGGCCATGGTCTCGTGCGGCAGCAACCGCGCCGAGGCCATCAACGCGGCCGCCATCAAACCCGGTTCGCCGTCTTCACGGGCGAGCGCCAGCTGGGCGCGGGCCGCCTGAGCGGCCCGGGGCGGGTCCTCGGCGGCCACCGCGTCGACGAGTGCCTGGAGGACCCGGGCCCGCGTCGGGCCGTCGAGGCCGGGATCGGCGGCGAGCCGTTCCAGGCGGGCCAGCGCCGTCCCGTCGTACGGCCCTTCGAGCCGGCTGCGCCAGGGCGCGGGCTCGGTCCAGGCCCCGTACACGGCCGCGGCCAGGTCGCCCCGGTCGGCCTGTTCGGCGAGCTCCACCGCACGCTGCCGGGTGCGCCGGGCCGCGTCCGTGGCGCCGGTCCGCACCTGCGCGCCGAGCAGCCGCACCAGCAGCTCGATCAGCCGGTCCGGCGGGGTGTCGTCGCCGGAGGCGGCGGTATGGGTGTCGATCGCCTGCTGGATCAGGGTGACCGCGACGTCGTGGGCGTAGCGCCGTTCGGCGGTCTCGGCGGCCCGCAGTGCGTAGTCGACGGCGAGCGGGGCGTCGGCCGTGCTGCCGGACCGGGCGAAGTGGTGGGCCAGGGCGGCGAGTTCGCCGGGACGGTGGTGGCGCAGGAGGCGCGCGGCGCGGGCGTGCAGCCGGGACCGCCGGGCGCCGGACAGGTCGGCGTAGACGGTGTCGCGGACCAGGGCGTGCACGAACCGTACGCGGCCCGGCCCGGGTTCGGCGAGCAGGCCGGCGGCCAGCGCCGCGTCGAGGCCCCCGAGGACCTGTTCCTCGTCCGTGTCGGCGGCGTCGACGAGCAGGGCGACCTCGGCCTCCAGACCCAGGACGGCGGTCAGCTGCACCACGGACCGGGCGGCCGGGGGCAGCAGCGCCAGGCGCCGCCGCAGCACGTCACGCACCCCCTGCGGGACGTCGGAGATTGCGACCAGCGCCCCCTCGTCCGCCAGCAGGCGGGCGCTCTCCAGGACGTAGAAAGGATTGCCGCCGGTGCGCTCGGCCACCGCCGCCACGGTCGCCGGATCCACCGCCGTGCCGCACACCGCCTCGACCAGGGTGGCGGTGTCCCGCACGGTCAGGCCGCCGAGCGCGATGCGGTGCGGGGCCGCCGGGGCGAGATGGGCGAGGGTCTTCAGGAGGTGCTCACCGACCTCGGTGGGCCGGTAACCGGCGACGGTGAGCAGGGGCACCCCGGTGACGGCGGCCGCCGCCTCGACCAGGGCGAGGGTCTCGGCGTCGGCCCGGTGCAGGTCCTCCAGCAGCACGGCCAGGGGGCCCCGGGCGGCCGCGGCACGCAGCCAGGCGGCGAAGGCACGGTGCATCCGGAAGCGGCCGGCGGCGGCCTCGTCCTGGGCCGGGGCGGCCGCGCTCTCCTGCTCCCGCAGCAGTACCGCCAGCTCCTCCGGCCGGTCCGGGGGCACCTCGCGGGCGAGCGCGCCGAGCGCCTCCACCCAGGCCCAGGCGGGCGGCGCGCCCTCGTACTCGGGGCAGCGCCCGATCACCACCCGCCAGCCCGACTCCCGCAGCCGGGCGGCGGCCCGGCCGAGGAACGCGGACTTGCCCGCCCCGGCCGCACCCGTCACCAGCACGAGGCCGCCCGCCTGCCGGGCGGCCCGCGCCGCCTCGTCCAGGCCGCGCAGTTCCGGACCTCTGCCGACGAACAGACCGGGCCCGCCGCGCGGGGCGAGAACGGCGGCGGGCGCCGGCTCGGGTTCGGGCACGGCGGCGCGCAGCACGTCGAGCCGCCCGTTGAGCACGGCGTGCTCCAGGTCCCGCAGGGCGGGCCCCGGATCGCAGCCGAGTTCGGCGCGCAGGACGGCACCGGCGCGGCGCAGCGCGGCGAGGGCGTCGGCCTGGCGGCCGCAGGCCCACTGCGCGAGCGCGAGCAGCCGCCAGCCCTCCTCGCGCAGCGGGCTGTCCCGGACCAGCGACTCGGCGTCGGTCGCGGCCTGTGCGGCCCGGCCGGTGCGCAGGTCCGCCGCCACCGCGAGTTCCGCGGCCTCCCGGCGCAGCCCGGTCAGCCGGACCACCTCGGCGGCGGCCCACTCCTCGTCCGCGTGCTCCGCGAAGGCCGGTCCGCGCCACCAGCCCAGCGCCTCGGTGAGCAGCAGCCGGGCCTCCTCGGCCGGGGCGGTGCGGGCGCGCCCGACCCAGGTCTCGAACCGCCAGGCGTCCACCGCGTCCCCGGCCACCCGCAGCGCGTACCCGGGCGCCACGGTGACCAGGACGGTGCCCGGTGCCCGCGGCGGCCGCCCCGGCTCCAGCGACCGGCGCAGATTGGAGAGATAGGCGTGCAGCGAGGCACCGGCCTTGGCGGGCGGCTCGCCCCGCCACAGCGCGTCCGTCATCCGGTCGACCGGGACCACGGCGCCCCGGGCCGCGATCAGCAGGGCCAGCACGGCACGCTGCCGCGGGGCACCCAACTCGACCGGTGTCCCGGCGAGGTCGGCACCCAGCGGACCCAGGACTCTCAAACGCAGCACGCCGCGGGAATCTACCCGAGCGCCGCGTCGATCCGGTCAACAGACGCTGAACGCCGGCCGCACGGGACCGCCGCGCCGGCTGCCGGACCCGCCGCCAAGCAGGCCGCCAAGCAGACCCCAAGTGGGGCGGGGCACGGTGGGCAGCCGACGCCGTCACCAGAACGTTGGAGCAGGAAAAGCGTGTCCCTCAACAGCAGTCCTGGCGCCTCCGCCACCGCGGAGCGCCCCCACACCCACGAAATGGTCGTGGTCCACCGGGTCTTCCGCCGGGAGTCAGCGCTGCTGCCCCGGCTGGTGCGCGCCGTGCCCGACGGCGACCGGGCCCGCGCGGCGCGGATCGCCGCCGCCCTGCGCGACTACGCCCTCGGCCTGCACCACCATCACCACGCCGAGGACGAGTTGATCTGGCCGTTGCTGCGGCAGCGGGCCGCGCACGACGAGGCGCTGGTGGAACGGATGACGCGGCAGCACGAGGCGATCGACCGCACCCTGGGGGCGGTCGCCGAGTGGACCGAGCCGTGGGAGCGGTCCGGGGACCGGACACCCGGCGAGGAACTGGCGCTGGCGCTCGACGCGCACCGGACCGCGCTGCTGGAGCACCTCGACGAGGAGGAGCGCTCGGTGCTGCCGCTGGTCGCCGTGCATCTGACCGTCGCCGAATGGGAACGGGTGGGGCAGCGTGGCCTGGAAGGGCTGCCGAAGAACAAGCGCCTGCTGGCCCTCGGCGCGATCCTGGAGGAGGCCACCCCCGAGGAGAGCGCCTTCTTCCTGGGCAAGGTCCCGCTGCTCGGCCGGCTGCTCTGGCAGGCCGTCGGCCGCCGCCAGTACGCCGCCTACTGCCGCGCCATGCGCGCCCCTCTGGCGGGGGAGTAGACCATGAGCCTGCTCGACTCCGCCCCGCTCGACGCCCTGGACGCCTACCGCACCTGCGAGTTCGCCACCCTGGGCCGGGACGGCACCCCGCTCGCCTGGCCCACGGCCGTACGCCGCCGCCCGGACGGGACCCTGCTGCTCAGCACCTCCCTGGCCTTCGCGCAGAAGGCGCTGAACATCCGCCGGGACGGCCGCGTCGCCCTGCTCTTCTCCGACCCCACCGGCAGCGGCCTGGAGGGGGCCCCGCAGATATTCGTCGGCGGACACGCCGACTGCCCCGACGAGATCATGACCGGACCGCAGGGCGCCGAGGACTACTGGCGGATGCTGTTCGAACGGCAGCCGCACAGCAGGGCGTACGTCTCGGCGCCGATGCGGTTCCTGATGGACTGGTACTACCTGCGGCTGCTGATCACCGTGACACCGGGGCAGGTCGTCGTACGGCCGCCGCTGTCCGAAGCGGCCGGCGCGTCCGCCGCCTCCGCCGCGCCGGCCGCTACCGGTGACCTGGCCGGCGCCGCCCAGCTCGCCCGCTTCCGCACGGCGGTGCTCGCCGCGCGGGACGCCTCCGGGGCGCCGGTGCTGGCCCGGACCCGGCCGGTGCCCACGAGCGAGGGCTTCGCCGTGGACGTACCGGCCGACTGCCCGGCCGCCGCCGGTCCCGCCGCCCTGCTCGTGCACCGGCACGACGACCACCTCAACCACCTGCACAACGCCCTCGTGCGCGGCGAACTGCGAGCGGCCGGCACCGGCTGGGTGCTGGTCCCCACCAAGGTGGTGGAGCCCATGGGATCGGGCCGGGTGAGCGACGCGGTGCGCGTGCTCCGCGACACGAGGCGGGCCACCGACCGCTATCTGGGCCGGCGCGGCCTGCCCCGGCCGCGGGTGCGCTGGGAGGAGTTCAGGGCGCTGGCACGGGACGCGCGGCGCAGGTGACGTCCGCCGCGGGAAGCCGCCCGGTGGCGAGGTACGCGCCGACCGTCGCGTCGGCGCAGCCACTGCCGTAGACACCGAACACCGCGTGCTGGTCCGTACCGCGCAGGGTCACCAGCCGGGAGCTGGGCCAGTCCCGGTGCACCGCCCGCGCGCCCTGGCAGACGGTGCGCGGGTCGCCGGCCGTCGTGGCCGTGGGCGTCGGACCTGGCCCGGCTGCGCCCTCGCGCCAGGCACGGGCCGCCCCGCGCTCACTCCGGTCGGCTGCCGCGTCCGGCCGGGGGCCGGCCCCCGCGAGTGCCTGCGGCGCCCCCCCGGCGCCCACCCCCGGCCGCGCTCGGCGTGGCGCTTCGTCAGGAAACCGGGCCCCGGCGACCCCGAAGTCCGCGCGTACGACGCGGCCGCCTCGACACCGCCACGGAACCCGAGGCCGGCCTCCCGGTGCGCTCCCGGCTCACACCGGTTCCCACAGGCCGTGCCCCCCGCCCAGGACGCCGTGCGGGTCGTGGGCGGCTTTGGCCTCGGCCAGGGCGCTCCACCGGCTGCCGTAGTGCTGCCGCCAGTCTCCGGGGGACATCGGCAGCGCGTTGGCCGGGTAGGCGACCGCGCCCCGCGCCCGCGCGTGCTCGTACACCGCGCGGTTGGCGGCCACCATCGGGCCGGCCGCGCCCGGTGCGGCGGTGCGCAGCAGCGCGAGCAGGTGGACGACCTCGCCCCGCGGGCGGCGGAACAGCGGGGCGCGCAGGGAGCCGGTGAGGAGGGGGTAGAGCAGGACCAGGCCGTTGACGCGCAGGTCCCGGAAGGCGGGGTCGGTGAGGATGCCGGTCACCACGGAGGCGGCGGTGTCGTCGGGCAGGAGCAGGTTCAGCCAGGGGTGCGGGTGCAGCCACTCGCCGGTCTCGCGCAGGACCTCCTCGTCCGCGGCGACCCGGTGCGCGAACTCGGCGTGTCCGAGGTCCGTGATCTCGCAGGCGGCGAAGGAGAGGCCGCCGAGGAGCGCCCTGTCGTCGGGCGGGGTCGGTCCCCGGTGGCCGGCGACCGCCTCCACCATGTACGTCCAGTCGTCGCCGGAGCCCTCGGCCGGGCGGGCCTGTCCTTCGAGGTGGCCGAAGCGCCGGTCGGTCGCCAGCAGGCGCTGGTCGCGGAGGTAGGCGTCGAGGTCGGGGTAGTGCAGGCAGTAGCGGCGGACGAGGGCGGGCGCGGGGGACAGCCGCAGGGTGGCCCGGATGATCACGGCGACCTGTCCCAGACCGGCCAGGACGGCGTGGAAGAGGGCACCGTGCCGTTCCGGCGAGCAGATCAGGTGCTCGCCGGCGCCGGTCACCACCTCCAGCTCCAGCACCGAGTCGGCGACCAGGCCGTGCCGGTGACTGGCGCCGCCCAGCCCGCCCACGCTCAGCACCCCGCCGACGCCGGCCCCGAGGTAGTCGGTGAGCACGGGCGGGGCGAGCCCGTACGGCAGCGTCGCCGCGAGCACGTCCCGCCACAGCGCCCCCGCCCCCGCCTCCACCCGGTCGCCGGTCACCGGCCCGACCGCGGCGAGCTCACGCAGGTCGAGGACGATGCCGTCGCGCGCCTGTCCCTGGCCGTACATCGAATGGCCGCCGGATCGCGCCGCCACCGGGATCCCGCGCGGTCCGGCATACGCCAGCGCGTCCCTGACCCCCGCCGCCGACCGGGGCCGCAGCACGCCCAGGGGCGGTGCGCACACCAGGTGGCCGAAGTCCTCCGCGGCCTCCCGCAGGATCTCCGGGCGGGTGTCCAACAGGTCCGCGAATCCTGCGCGGACACGGTCCGACGACGTCACGTGGCACGCTCCCCAGAGGCATCGGTCGACACGGGCCGACCCATCTTCGCGCCCCGGGCACGGCGGACGGTCCCCGTTTCCCGCTCCGGCATCCGAAAAACATCGTGTGTTTACCGGTCCGGATTCCGGAGAGCAGCGTGACCGGAGTACCGCCCCGTCCCCCGCCGCTCTCCGGAGCGCATGCCGCATGAGAGGTGTTCCGGTCTGTCCGGCTCCCGCGAAACAGCTACCCCGTTCGACACCCCCGCGCCCGACGAGGACCGCTCACCGGCCCCGCCGCCCCGTCCGGTCCCGTCGCCCGGCCCCGCCCCGGCCGGCCGAGGCGGCCCACCGGCCGCCCGTCGCGACGCCTGGTTCGACAACGCGAAGTACCTGGCGATCGTGCTCGTCGCCGTCGGGCACGCCTGGGAGCCGCTGCGCTCGGACAGCCGTACCGTCACCGCCCTCTACACGTTCGTGTACGCCTTCCACATGCCGGCGTTCATCATCGTCTCGGGCTACTTCTCCCGCGGCTTCGACGCGAGCCCGGCCCGGATCAGGCGGCTGGTCACCGGGGTCGCCGTGCCCTACGTGGTGTTCGAGGTCGCCTACACCCTCTTCACCCGCTGGAGCGACCACGCCCCGGACCGCGAGATCAGTCTGCTGGACCCGCTGTACCTGACCTGGTTCCTCGCGGCCCTCTTCGTCTGGCGGCTGACCACCCCCGTCTGGCGGCAACTGCGTCGGCCGCTGCCCGTGGCGCTCGTCGTCGCCATGCTCGCGAGCCTGTCGTCGTCCATCGGCAACGACCTCGACCTGCAGCGGGTCCTGCAGTTCCTGCCGTACTTCGTGCTCGGGCTGTGCCTGCGGCCGGAGCACTTCCGCCTGCTGCGCCGCCGGCGCGTCCGGGTGGCCGCCGTACCCGTCGCCTGCTGCGCCCTCGCCGTGGCGTACTGGTCGGTGCCGCACCTGGGCTACCGCTGGTTCTTCCACCGGGACAGCGCCGAGCAGCTCGGCGTGCCCGCCTGGTACGGGCCCGTCATGACGCTGGCCACCTTCGGGTGCTCCCTGGTGCTGACCGCCTGCTTCCTCGCCTGGGTCCCGGGCCGCCGCACCTGGTTCACCGCCCTCGGCGCGGGCACGCTCTACGGCTACCTGCTGCACGGCTTCGTCGTCCAGGGCGCCAAGCCCGCCCACTGGTACGACCCGGCCTGGATGCACGGCCCGCTGGGCGCGGTGACGGCCACCCTCGTCGCCGCCGTGGTGGTGACCCTGCTGTGCACGCCACCGGTGCGCCGGGTCTTCCGCTGCGTGATGGAACCCCGGATGGAGTGGGCGTTCCGGGGCCGGGAGGACCGCCTGGCGCAGGACGGCCCGCGAAACGCCGACCGGGTCCTTTCCGGGAGCCGCTGAACCGGCGAACATGCCGCACCATGGACATTCTGCTCGTCACGAGCGCGTTCAACAGCCTGTCCCAGCGGGTCCACGCCGAACTGTCCGACCTCGGCCACCGGGTGGACGTGGTCCTCGCCCGCCAGGACCCCGAGGCCGTCCGCCACGCCGTACGGGACCACCGCCCGGAGCTGATCGTCGCGCCGATGCTGAGGACGGCGCTCCCGGAGGACGTCTGGCGGCGGCACACCTGCCTGATCGTGCATCCGGGACCGCTCGGCGACCGGGGCCCGGCCGCCCTCGACTGGGCCATCGCCGGTCAGGCCGAACAGTGGGGGGTGACGGTGCTCCAGGCCGAGGCGGCCATGGACGCGGGCGCCGTCTGGGCGAGCGAGCCGTTCGAGGTGGCACCGGTCGGCAAGAGCGACCTCTACCGCAACGAGGTGGCCGACGCCGCCCTCACCGCCGTCCACCAGGCCGTACGCCGGTACGCGGACGGCTCGTACAAGCCGCGGCCGCAGAGCGATCCGGCGATCCACCGGCAGGTCGTCTGGCGGGACGCCTTCCGGCAGGAGCGGCGGCGGATCGACTGGACGGCCGACGACACCGCGACGGTGCTGCGCAAGCTGCGCGGCGCCGACTCGCAGCCGGGGGTGCTCGACGAACTCCTGGGCCGTGAGGTGTTCCTGCACGGCGGTCACCCGGAGGACGAACTGCGCGGCGAACCCGGGGAACTGCTCGCGACCCGGGCCGGCGGGGTCTGCCGGGCCACCCGCGACGGCGCGGTCTGGATCCCGGAACTGCGCCCCCGCAAGGGCTCCGGCGACCCGGCCCCCTTCCGCCGTCCCGCCACCGACGTCCTCGCCGGCCTGGACCTCCCGGAGCGCCCCGCCCCGCTGGAACTGCCCGCGGGCCGCCGCACCTGGACCGACATCGGCTACCGGCAGCACGGCGACGTCGGCCTCCTCCACTTCTCCTTGCCCGGTGGCGCGATGAGCACCGACCACTGCCGGCGCCTGCTCGCCGCCTACCGGTACGCCCTCGGCCGGCCCACCCGGGTCCTGGTGCTCGGCGGCCGCCGCGACTTCTTCTCCAACGGCATCCACCTCAACGTCATCGAGGCCGCCGCGGACCCCGCCGAGGAGTCCTGGGCCAACCTCGGCGCCATGGACGACCTGGTCGAGGCCGTGCTGCGGACCACCGACCGGCTCGTCGTGGCAGCGCTCGGCGGGAACGCGGCGGCCGGCGGCGCCATGCTCGCCCTCGCCGCAGACGAGGTCTGGTGCCGCTCCGGCGCCGTGCTCAACCCGCACTACCGGCGGATGGGCCTGTACGGCTCGGAGTTCTGGACGTACTCGCTGCCCCGCCGGGTCGGGGCGGACACCGCCCGGCGGCTGACCGAGGAGGCCCGGCCGGTGAGCGCCGCGACGGCCGCCCGGACCGGGCTCGTCGACCGGCTGGTGCCGGTTCCCGCGCAGGGCTTCACCGCCGAGGTCGAGCGACTCGCCGCCGCGCTCGCCGACGACTCGGCCGGTCTGGCCCGCCGGATCGCCGCCAAGGCCGCGGCCCGCCGCGCCGACGAGGAGGAGCGGCCGCTCGCCGCGTACCGCGCGGACGAACTCGCCCGGATGCGCGCCCTGTTCTTCGACCCCGGCGCCGCCTACCACGCGCTGCGCTCCGCCTTCGTCCGCAAGGTGCCGGGCGGTGCCCGGTGACCCGGCTGCTGGTGGCGGGCGTCGGCAACATCTTCCTCGGCGACGACGCCTTCGGCCCGGAGGTGGTCCGCGCCCTGGAGCGGCGCCCGCTGCCGCCCGGCGCGCAGGTCCGGGACTTCGGCATCCGGGGCATGGACCTCGCCTACAGCCTGCTCGACGGCTGGCCGGTGGTCGTCCTCGTGGACGCGGCGGTACGCGGCGAACGCCCCGGCACCCTCTCCCTGGTCGAGCCCGACCGCCCCGGCCGTCGCCCGGCCGCCCCGCCCGAGGCGCACGGCATGGACCCGGCCACGGTGCTCGCGCTCGCCGCACACCTGGGCGAGGAGCCCCTGCCCCGCGTCCTCGTGCTCGCCTGCGAGCCCGGGGAACCGCCGCGCGGCGACGAGGACATCGCCCCCGGCCTGAGCGCGCCCGTCCGGGACGCGGTCGAACGCGCCGTCACGGCGCTGCACGACCTGGTCCCGGTCCTGCTCGCCGACCCCCTGGCCACACCCGCGTTGGCCCGCCCGGAGGAATCCGCGGCCCCCGCCGCGGCCCGTCGCCCGCCGACAGCCGCCGCCGGCGCGGAGGATCGCTGAGCGGACCCGGTGACGCCGGCCGCGGCACCGCGCCCCGTCAGGGCGCGGGACACCGCGGCCGGCGTGCGGCTCCGCCGCACGGGCCCGACCAGCCCCCACCGGCCCGCGGCGAACGAACGGAACGACCAGTGCGGCGCTTGGCGGACCAGGACGCGGACCCACCCGCTCCGCGCGTTCGTCCCGAGCCCGGCGAACCGAGGAGCGGAGTTCTCATGTGTCAGTCGGAGGAGGTCACCCGGGCCGTCCTGGCCAGGAACGACGGCCTGGCCGCGAGCCTGCGCGGCGACCTGGCCGCCCGCGGGGTCGCGGTGGTGAACCTGCTCTCCAGCCCCGGCAGCGGCAAGACCGAACTGCTCGGCCGGGTGCTGGCCCGCGCGGGCGAGCGGGGCGTGTCCGTGGCCGCCTTCACCGCCGACCTGGCCACCGAGAACGACGCGCAGCGGCTGGCCCGCTCGGGGGCGCCGGTGAAGCAGCTGCTCACCGACGGGCTGTGCCACCTGGAGGCCCGGCAGGTCCGCGGCCACCTGGAGGGCTGGCTGCCACCGGACACCGCGCTGCTGTTCGTGGAGAACGTCGGCAACCTGGTCTGCCCGGCCTCCTACGACCTCGGCGAGCACCTGCGGATCGTGCTGATGGCGGTGACCGAGGGCGAGGACAAGCCGTCGAAGTACCCCACCGCCTTCGGCTCCGCCCACCTGGTCGTGCTCACCAAGACCGACCTCACCGGGCCGGCCGGCTTCGACGAGACCGCCTTCGCCGAGCATGTGCGGCGGGTCAACCCCGGGGTGGAGATCGTCCGGTCCTGCGCCCGTACCGGCGACGGCGTCGACACGGTCCTCGACCGGGTGCTCGCCGTCCGCGACGGCGCCCCGGTCCACCGGCCGCCGCTGGCCCCGCACCCGCACGGTCACGTGCACGCCCCCGCCGCCTCGTGACCGCGCCCACCACCACGGCGGCGGCCGTCCGCCGGCGCGTCACGGTGCGCGGCACCGTGCAGGGCGTGGGCTTCCGCCCCCACGTCCACCGCCTCGCGGCCGACCTCGCGCTCACCGGGTTCGTCAGCAACACGGCGAGCGGCGTGCTCATCGAGGTCGAGGGCACGGCGGCCGGCGTGGAACGGTTCTGCGCGCGGCTGGCCGGGGAGCCGCCGCCGCTGGCCACCGTGACCGCCGTGGCCGTCGAGGAGGTACCGGCCACCGGCGCCGACCCCGGCTTCACCATCCGTGCCACCGAACAGTCCGCCCCGGGCCGCACCCTGCTCCCGCCCGACACCGCCACCTGCGCCGACTGCCTGCGGGAACTGGCCGACCCGGCCGACCGCCGGCACCGCCACCCCTTCATCACCTGCACCCACTGCGGACCCCGCTTCACCATCGCCACCGGCATGCCGTACGACCGCGCCGTCACCACCATGTCCGGCTTCCCCATGTGCCCCGCCTGCGCCAGGGAGTACGGTGCCCCCGCCGACCGCCGCTTCCACGCCCAGCCCGTGGCCTGCCCGGACTGCGGCCCCAGGCTGCGGCTGGTGCCCGCGCCGGGCAGCGGGGTGCGAGCCGCCCGCGACGGTGCCGCCCTCGCCGGTGCCCGGGACCTGCTCGCCGCCGGGCGGATCGTCGCCGTCAAGGGCGTCGGCGGCTACCACCTGGCCTGCGACGCCTCCGACGCCCGCGCGGTCGACACCCTCCGCTCCCGCAAGGCGCGCGGCGACAAGCCGTTCGCGGTGATGTGCGCGGACCTCGCCGAGGCGGAGCGGATCGCCGAGATCGGGACGGCCGAACGGGCCGCGCTCACCAGCGTCCGGCGCCCCATCGTCCTGCTCCGCCCCCGCCCCGCCGCCCGGCTCGCCCCCGGCGTCTGCCCCGGCAGCCCGCACCTCGGCGTGCTGCTGCCGTACACCCCCGTCCACACCCTGCTGTTCGGCCTGCCCGGGGACCCGCCCGGCCCCCGCGTCCTGGTCATGACCAGCGGCAACCGCTCGGGCGAGCCGATCGTCACGGACGACGACGAGGCGCTGACCCGGCTGTCCGGACTGGCCGACGCCTGGCTGGCCCACGACCGGCCCATCGCCTCGCCCTGCGACGACTCCCTGTTGCGGGTCCGCGCCGACGGCACCGAGCAGGTGCTGCGCCGTTCCCGCGGCTACGCGCCCAGCCCGCTGCGCCTGCCGGTCCCGGTGCGGCCCGCGCTCGCGGTGGGCGGCGACCTCAAGAACGCGCTGTGCGCCGGCGAGGACGACCTGGCCTGGTTCGGGCCGCACATCGGTGACATGGGCGACCTGGCCACCCTGGAGGCGGCCGTCCGGGCCGAGCGGCACGTGCGCCGGCTGACCGGGGTCCGCCCCGGGCTCATCGCCGCCGACCGCCACCCCGGCTACCACTCCGCCGCCTGGGCCCGCCGTCGTGCCCGCCAACTCGGTCTGGGCGAACCGGTTTTCGTCCAGCACCACCACGCCCACATCGCCTCCGCCATGGCCGAGGCGGGCCTCGACGGCAGCACACCCGTCATCGGGGTCGCCTTCGACGGCACCGGCTACGGCGACGACGGCACCGTCTGGGGCGGTGAACTGCTCGTCGCCGACTACACCGGCTACCGGCGGCTCGCCCACCTCGCCCCGGCCCCGCTGCCCGGCGGCGACGCGGGTGTCGCCAACCCGTGCCGGACCGCACTGGCCCGGCTCTGGGCGGCCGGGCTGCCCTGGGACCCCGACCTGCCCTGCGTCGCCGCCTGCGCCGAGGACGAACTGCGGCTCCTGGAAGGGCAGTTGCGGCGCGAGGTCGGCTGCGTGGCCACGTCCGGCATGGGGCGCCTCTTCGACGCGGTGTCGTCCCTCGCCGGCGTCTGCCACCGCGCCGGTCACGAGGCCCAGGCCGCCCTGGAGCTGGAGGCGCAGGCCTGCGCGGCCTGGGGCGCGGAGACGGCCGCGTACCCCTTCGGGGACCGCTTCGATCCGGCTCCGGTGCTGCGCGCGGTCGTCGCCGACCTGCGTCGCGGCACCCCGGCGCCGGTGATCGCGGCCCGCTTCCACCGCGGGGTCGCCCAGGTGGTCCTGGACCTCTGCCGCGGCGCACGCCGGGCCACCGGACTGACCACCGTCGCCCTCACCGGAGGCGTGTTCGCCAACGCCCTGCTGGAGAGCGCGAGCACCGGCCTGCTGCACGGCGACGGCTTCACGGTCCTGCTGCACGGCGAGGTCCCGCCCAACGACGGCGGGCTGGCGCTCGGCCAGTTGCTGGTGGCGGCCCACCGGCGGTCCGGCGACGGACGGACAACACCCAGCGACGAGACGGAGTGACCCATGTGTTTGGCAGTGCCCGGCAGGGTCGTGAGCATCGACCACACCGCCGATCCGCTCACCGGCCTGATCGACTTCGGCGGGGTGCAGAAGCAGGTGTGTCTGGAATACGTGTCGGACGTCGAGGTCGGTGAGTACGTCATCGTCCACGTGGGCTTCGCCCTGCAGCGGCTTGACGAGGAGTCGGCCCTGGCCTCCCTCGAACTCTTCGAGGAACTGGGGCTGCTGGAGGAGGAGTTCGGCGACGCCTGGCAGCAGGCGGCGCGGCAGGCGGCCGAGGAGACCGAGGGGAGCGAGGCGCGGTGAAGTACCTCGACGAGTTCAACGACCCCCAGCTGGCCCGCCGATTGCTGGACGAGATCCGGGCCACCGCCACCCGCCCCTGGGCCCTGATGGAGGTGTGCGGCGGCCAGACCCACTCGATCATCCGGCACGGCATCGACCAACTCCTGCCGGAAGAGGTGGAGTTGATCCACGGGCCGGGCTGCCCGGTCTGTGTCACCCCACTGGAGTGCATCGACAAGGCACTGGAGATCGCCGCCCGCCCCGACGTGATCTTCTGCTCGTTCGGCGACATGCTCCGTGTCCCCGGCACCGACCGGGACCTGTTCCGGGTCAGGGGGGAGGGCGGTGACGTCCGCGTGGTCTACTCGCCGCTCGACGCGCTCCAGCTCGCCCGCAGCCACCCGGACCGGCAGGTGGTGTTCTTCGCCATCGGCTTCGAGACCACCGCGCCCGCCAACGCCATGGCCGTCCACCAGGCCAGGCGTCTCGGCCTGGCCAACTTCACCCTCCTGGTCTCCCATGTCCGGGTCCCCCCGGCCATCGAGGCCATCATGACCGCCCCGGCCTGCCGGGTGCAGGGCTTCCTGGCCGCCGGGCACGTGTGCAGCGTGATGGGCATGGGCGAGTACCCCGAACTCGCCGAACGGCACCGGGTTCCCGTGGTCGTCACCGGCTTCGAGCCGCTCGACATCCTGGAGGGCATCCGCCGCACGGTGGCCCAGCTGGAGCGCGGCGAGCACCGGGTGGAGAACGCCTACCCCCGCGCCGTGCGCCCCGAGGGCAACCCGGCCGCCCTCCGCATGATCGAGGAGGTCTTCGAGGTCACCGACCGCTCCTGGCGCGGCATCGGCCGCATCCCCGCCAGCGGCTGGCGGCTGAGGGAGGCCTACCGCGACTTCGACGCCGAGCACCGCTTCGACGTCACCGGCATCCGCACCGAGGAACCTGCCGAGTGCCGGGCCGGCGAAGTCCTGCAAGGCCTCATCAAGCCCACCGACTGCGCGGCCTTCGGGACCACCTGCACCCCGCGCACCCCGCTCGGCGCCACCATGGTCTCCAGCGAGGGTGCCTGCGCCGCCTACCACCTCTACCGCCGGATGTCCGAACCGGCGCTCCCGCGCGAGGAGATGAACCCCGTTGGCTGAGCAGACCGTCGTCGACCCCGCGAACTGGAGCTGTCCGGCGCCGATCCGCGACCAGCCGGTCGTGATCATGGGCCACGGCGGAGGGGGCGCCCTCTCCGCCGAACTCATCGAGCAGGTCTTCGCACCCGCCTACGGCAACGCCCTGCTCGCCGGGCTGACCGACTCCGCCGTCGTGCACCTCGGCGGCGCCCGCCTGGCCCTGTCCACCGACTCCTACGTGGTACGGCCGCTGTTCTTCCCCGGCGGCTGCCTCGGCGACCTCGCCGTCAACGGCACCGTCAACGACCTGGCCATGAGCGGCGCCCGGCCCGCCTACCTGTCCGCCGCCTTCGTCCTGGAGGAGGGCGTCGAACTGGCCGTCGTCGAACGCGTCGCGCGGGCCATGGGCGCGGCGGCCGAGACGGCCGGGGTCACCATCGCCACCGGCGACACCAAGGTGGTCGAGTCCGGGCACGGCGACGGGGTGTACGTCACCACCGCCGGCATCGGCCTGGTCCCCGAGCGGGTCGACATCCGGCCGCAGCGGGCCCGGCCGGGCGACGCCGTCATCGTGAGCGGACCCATCGGGCTGCACGGCGTCGCGGTGCTCAGCGTGCGCGAGGGGCTGGAGTTCGGCGTCGAGATCGCCAGCGACACCGCGCCGCTGGCCGACCTGGTGGCCACCATGCTGGACGTCACCCCCGACATCCACGTCCTGCGCGACCCGACCCGCGGCGGCCTGGCCGCGTCGCTGAACGAGATCGCCCGCGCCTCCGGTACGGGGGTACGCCTGGCCGAGCGCGCGATCCCGGTGCCGGACGCGGTCGCGGCCGCCTGCGGGTTCCTCGGCCTCGACCCGCTGTACGTCGCCAACGAGGGGCGCCTGGTCGCCTTCGTCCCGCCGACAGAGGCCGAGGCGGTGCTCGCCGCGATGCGCGCCCATCCGCAGGGGGCGGGCGCGGTGGTCGTCGGCCAGTGCGTGACCGAGCACCCCGGCATGGTGGTGGTGGCGACCGGCCTCGGCGGTACCCGGGTCGTCGACCTTCCGCTGGGCGAGCAACTGCCCCGCATCTGCTGAGGACGTCTGCCGGCGGCGTGCGCAACAGACGTGTGCGGGCGGCGTCCGCCGGCGACGTGCCGCCGGTGGCAGGGCGACGACCCCGCCGGTGCCCGGACCGACCCGGGCACCGGCGGGGTCATTCCACCGCCGTGATCTCCAGCTCCCGGCCGCTGCGCAGGTCGGTGGAGGGCCGGTCGCAGCGCGGGCACCAGAAGAACGGCGGCATGCCCACCGTGAACTCCTCGGCGCACGGCTCGCACCAGGCTCGCGCGGTCACCTGCTCGACCACCAGCCGGGCCCCCGCGAGGGCGGTGCCGTCGCGGGCCACCTCGAAGGCGAAGTCCAGGGCGTCGGGGACGACCCCGGACAGTTCGCCGACCCGGACGGTCACCGCGCGGACCCGGTCCGCGCCGTCCGTCCGGGCCCACTCGTCGGCCTGCTCCACGATCGCGGTCGCGATCGACAGTTCGTGCACGACCGGCTCACGGATACCGGTGCCGGGCGCGCAGCCCGCCGGCGATCCGCCAGATCTTCATCTCGCGCATCATGCTCGGGATCTCGGTGACGAACAGGGCCAGCACCAGGCCGCCCACCACGGCGACCTCGGCGGTCAGGACGCGCTGGGCCGCCGTGCCGGTTCTCTTGCGTTGCATCTTCATCGGGGGCACTCCCTCGTTCCGTGTCATCCGGGCGGGATGTTCGGCATGACGTCCAGCAGCACGTCGTGCCGCTTCCAGTGGATGTTGGTCGAGCGCCGCGCGTCGGCGGTGCGGTGGGTGTGGTGACTTTTGTGTTTATTGACGGGGCCGGGTGTGCCGGGTTGATTGCGGGGCCGGTGGGAGGGGGTGGCGGGCGGGGCCGGGGCCCGCCCGACTCGGATACTGCCCATAGGGTCGCTCCTTCCTGTGTTGCCGTTCCTCAAGGCCGCTCGGTGAGCTCCTCGAAGAAACGCTCCACGGCCGGCCACATCCGGCCGCCGCCGGACAGACCGCGCCACTCCCGGCGGACGACGGCGAGCATGCGGAAGCAGTCGTCGACCGGGACGATCCAGTGGTGGTCGAGGCCGTGCACCGTGTTGACCAGCAGCGCCTCGACGTCGGGGGTCATGGTGCCGAGGGCCGGGCAGCCCGCGACCGCCCGCTGCCAGGCCGTGGCCGCCACTTCCCAGCGCATGGCACCCGCCGGGCTCGGTCCCTCGGCGGTGACCGAGCCGTCGGCGCGCGGCACGAAGAAGACCAGGCCGACCGGGACGCCGAGGGCGGCGGTGTCGACCTCCGGGAGCCGGACCCGGCGGGTGGGGATGAGCCGCAACCGGCCCTCCCCGGCGCCCGCTCCCTGCCGGGTGCCGTCGAACAGCACCGAGCAGGCGCGGCAGGCGCAGCGCACCTCGCCCGGCCCGGTGTCGTACAGATGCGGATGCCCCTCGGACAGCGGCTCGGCGCACAGGTCGCACACCTCCGCCCCGGCCGCCGGCCGCCGGTCGGCCGAGGAGCGGATGAGGCGGGCCAGGGCTCCGCCGGGCGGTGTCCGGGTGATCACCGGGCCTCCTGTGGCCGGCGCAGAGAGTCCAGGGGGACGAAGGCGGGCGCCGGGGTCTCGGGCACCGGCTGCACGTCGGCCAGCTCGGGGGCCGCCGCGAGCACCGCCGCCCGGACGGCGTCGGTCACCTCCGTGGTACCTCCGCCGCACCCCGAGCCGCAACCGCCGCCCGTGGCCAGCCGCACCCGGCCCACCTCGCCCTCCACGCCGGCCCACTCGACGTCCCCGCCGCGTTCCCGCACGGCGGGGCGCAACCGCTCCACGGCGCGGGCGGCCCGGAGCTCGGGCGAGTCCGGGTGGATGTCGTGCAGCACCATGAGGTGGTCGAGCAGTTCGTCGCCGGCCAGCCGCTCGGCCAGGGAGGCGTCGGCGTGGTCGAGGACCCGGGCGAGCGCCTCGCCGTAGACCTCGGTCAGCAGCCGTACCGCCTCGACGGCCGATCCGCCGGTCGGCCCCGGAGCGGACTCCAGGCTCTCCAGCAACCCGTCGAGCCGGGCCAGCCGGGACTCGACCGCCGGGCCGTCGAGCCGGGCGTCAGCCATGACTGGCCCCGTACACCGGCGAGTGCGTGACGCTCAGGGTCTTGCCCTTGCCGGTGTACATGTGGACACCGCACGGCAGACAGGGGTCGAAGCTGCGGACCGTGCGCATGATGTCGACGCCCTTGAAGTCGTCCGGGCCGTTCTCCTCGAAGATCGGCTGGCCCATGACGGCGTCCTCGTACGGGCCCGGCGTGCCGAACTTGTCGCGCGGGCTGGCGTTCCACGGGGTCGGCGGGTACGGGTGGTAGTTGGCGATCTTCTTGTCCTTGATCACCAGGTGGTGCGAGAGCACCCCGCGCACGGCCTCGTGGAAGCCGCAGCCGATCGCCTCGTCCGGCACCTCGAAGTCCTCGAACACCTTGGTGTCGCCGGACCGCACCAGGCCCATCGCCTCGTCCAGGAACTGCAGGGCCATGGCCGCCGCGTAGGCCACGAAGTAGGGCCGGGCGCGGTCGCGCTCGATCGTGTTGGACCACTTCGGGATCTTCCACTCCAGCGTGGTCTCCGGCAGGGAGTCGCCCTTGGGCAGCGAGATCCGCACGCTGGTGCCGGTGGCCTTGATGTACGGCGTGTCGACGATGCCGCTGAGCGCGGTCGACCAGAGCCGGGCCAGCGGGCCGCCGCCGGTGTCCAGGGCCAGGTGGTCGCCGGTGCGCCGGTCGAACCAGCGGGGGCTCATCACCCAGCTGTAGTTGCCCTCGAAGTTCCGCTTCTGCGGCACCGGGAGGGTGGTCTGGTTCCACGGGTGCCGCATGTCGACGGGGTTGCCGAGCGGGTCGTGGGTGACGAACGGGTCCTCGTTGACCCAGTCCTCGTAGAACGAGGAGCCGAGCATGATCCTCAGGCCCAGGTTGATGTCGACCAGGCTGTTGGTGACCAGCTCGCCGTCGACCACGATGCCGGGGGTGACGTACATCGCCCTGCCCCAGCGCTCCATGTTCTCGTACCGGTAGTCGACGACCTTCGGGTCCTGCCAGGCGCCCCAGCAGCCCAGGAGGATGCGCCGCTTGCCGACCTCCTCGTAGCCGGGCAGCGCCTCGTAGAAGAAGTCGAAGACGTCGTCGTTCATGGCGACGGCCTTCTTCACGAAGTCGATGACGTGCATCAGCCGGCTGAGGTAGTCGGTGAACGCGGTCGGCTGAGGCATGGTGCCGACCCCGCCCGGATAGAGGGTGGAGGGGTGGACGTGCCGGCCCTCCATCAGGCAGAACATCTCGCGGGTGGTCCGGGAGACCTTCAGGGCCTCCTTGTAGACCTCGCCCTCGAAGGGGTTGAAGGCCTTCATGATGTCGGCGATGGTCCGGTAGCCGTGGATGTCACCGCGCGGCGCGCTGGTCTTCTGCGCGCGGGCCAGCACGCTCGGGTTGGTGGCCTTGACCATCTGCTCGCAGAAGTCCACGAAGACCAGGTTGTCCTGGAAGATCGTGTGGTCGAACATGTACTCGGCCGCTTCGCCGAGGTTGACGATGTGCTCGGCGAGCGGCGGCGGCTTCACGCCGTACGCCATCTGCTGGGCGTAGTCGGAACAGGTGGTGTGGTTGTCGCCGCAGATGCCGCAGATGCGGGAGGTGATGAAACCCGCGTCGCGCGGGTCCTTCCCCTTCATGAAGACCGAGTAGCCGCGGAAGAGGGAGGAGGTGCTGTGACACTCCACCACCTCCCGGTTGGCGAAGTCGATCTTCGTGTAGATGCCCAGGTTTCCGATGATCCGGGTGATCGGATCCCAGGACATGTCCACGATCTGCGCGGGCTTGCGCCCCTGTTGCCGGGCCTCGGTTGTCATCGGCGTTCGCTGACCTTTGCTGTGGGGGACTGAGGGAGGGTCGGGGTGGGGGGGATTCGCCGTGGCGTGAGCCGTGACGCGTCAGGGGCGCCAGCGCGGGGCGTAGCCGCTGGTGAGCTTGCGCTTGTTGTGCCGCCACTTCGGCTCGTGGTTGACCAGTTCGTTGGTGAAGCCGCGCAGCCGGCGGATGACCGCCCCGTACGGCTTGATCGCGAGCGAGGAGAGGGTGCCGCCGGGCGGCTCGTCCATGAACGGCATGAACGCGTCCGGGAAGCCCGGCATGGTGCAGCCGATGCAGATGCCGCCGACGTTCGGACAGCCGCCGATGCCGGCCATCCAGCCCCGCTTGGGCACGTTGCAGTTCACGACCGGGCCCCAGCAGCCGGTCTTGACCAGGCACTTGGGCGAGTTGTAGTCCGCCGCGAAGGTCGCCTGCTCGTAGTAGGCGGCGCGGTCGCAGCCCTCGTGGACCGTCTTGCCGAACAGCCACTGCGGTCGCAGCATGTGGTCCAGCGGCGGCGGGGGAGCGGTGCCGGCGGCGTGGTAGAGCACCCAGACCAGGGTCTCCATGAAGTTCTCCGGCTGGACCGGGCAGCCCGGTACGTTCACCACCGGCAGCCCGCCCTGGGACTTGAAGTCCCAGCCCAGGTAGTCCGCGAGGCCCATGCTGCCGGTCGGGTTGCCGGCCATGGCGTGGATGCCGCCGAAGGTGGCGCAGGTTCCGATGGCCACCACCGCCCAGGCACGGGGCGCCAAATGGTCGATCCAGTCGTTGAGGGTCTGCGGCTGACCGGTCTCCGGGTCGTTGCCGAACGACGTCCAGTAGCCGTCGCCCTCGATGATGTTCTGGTTCGGTACCGACCCCTCGATGACGAGGATGAAGGGCTCCAACTCGCCCCGCGCGGCCGCCCGGTAGGGGGCGAGGAAGTCCTCACCGCCCAGGCTCGGCGAGAGCACCTTGTTGACCAGGTTGACCTTCGGGATCCCCGGGATCAGACCCAGGACCACGTCCTCGATGGAGGGCTGGTCGGCCGCGGTCACGGAGACGGTGTCGCCGTCGCAGCTCATGCCCTCGGAGATCCAGAGGATGGTGATCTCGTCGAACCCCTGGCGTTCCTCGGCTCGGCTCGGTTCGCCGCCGACGGCGGTGGTGCCGCTTGTGGTGCTCATACGCTAGGCCTCCGATGGAGTGGGCCCCGGGGACGGCGCGGTCGCCGTCGCTGGATCCGGGACGTCGGTGCCCCCGAGCGGCTCGACTTCGTCGGGCCGGAAGTAGTGGTAACGGCCGTACCAGCCGTGCAGTTCGGCCGCCGGGTCGTCGTCCACGGTGACCGCCAGATGGGTGCTGCCGTCCACGTCGTGGAAGACGGCGGCCACGGTCGCGGTCCGGCCGGCCAGGAACATGTCCTGGGCGTCGGCGCCCTTGCCGCGCGGGCGCAACCGCACCGGGCTGCCGCCGCCGACCCGCACGCCGTCGACCAGGACGGTGTCGGTGGCCGGGGCGAACCCGTCGTCGCCACCCTCCTGCCACCAGGCGGGACGCCCGGCGCGGGAGCCGTCGCCGGCTGCTGACGCTGCGCCTGCCGAGCCTGTGCCTGCCGAGCCTGTGCCTGCCGAGGCTGGGCCTGCCGAGGCTGGGCCTGCCGAGGCTGGGCCTGCTGATGCCGCGCCTGCTGCGGCTACGCCGACGCCGAGGGGTGTGAGGGAACGGATGGCGCCGTGCAGCCGCTCGAAGACCTCCGGTGGCATGGTGTCCACCCGGTCGAGGATCTCGGCGGCCCGCGGGTCGGTGGCCCGCGCCTCCCGCTTCTCCTCCTCCGTCAGCAGCATGGTGCGCAGGGTGAGGATCTCGTCGATCTCACCGGCGTCGTGCAGGTCACCCGGGCTCTCCGGCGCCACCTGCGGATGGTCGGGGAGGATGATCGGCGAGGAGAGCAGCAGGGCGGACACCGAACCGTCCGCCGGGGCGGTGGCCGGGGGCGCGCCGCCCAGCACCGGGAAGGTGAAGTCGTTGCAGCACTTCCGGGCGGCCTCCTGGAGGGCCGGGCCTGGGTCGATCAGGGAGACGAACTCCGCGCCCTCGACGCCGAGCAGGGTGTGGGTGGCGATGAGCGCCTGCCGCAGGGCTCTGTCACGCGAGGCGTGGGGGTCCCCGGCGCGGCCTTCGTTCACGGTCCGCACCCGGAGCCGGAAGAGGTCCTCGCCGAGCCGCTCGGCCACCAGCACGGTACTCGCCCGCACCTCCTCCCGGCGCCGCACGATGCGCCCGGCCCCGGCGGGCAGTTCCCAGGTGTCGGTGCCGGCCGGGGAACCCACCGGAAACCGGTGCTCTCCCTCCTCCAGCGCGATCGTGAGGTCGCTCTCGCGGGCCACCGCCTCCTCGAAGGTCAGCTGTACGCTCCCGTCGGCGCAGGTCAGCGACTCGACCGGCCGCCCGGCACCGTCCTCGACCTGCTTGTGCTGCACCTGCAGATACCGCACCCGCACCCGCAGCCGTGCGGCCGCGTCCGGGCGGGACACCCGCAGCAGGCACTCCGTCTGCTGGTACCAGGAGTCCGCCGAACCCGACACCCCCGGTCTGACAGGGCCGTCGGCCTCCGCCCAGTCCCGCGGGAAGAGGACCCCGAACTGCCAGCGGGCACGGTTCTTCGGCGAGGACCGCCGATAGGGGTACAGGAGGTAACCCTCGTAGAGCACGGCATCGGCGACGGCACTCAGTTGTTCGAAGGTCGGTGCGGGGCGGCCGGAGCCGTCCACCAGGGCAGCGCGGGGCGCTCTGCCGTCGACCAGTCCCTCGGCCATGCAGCCTCCTCGGATCCGTGCGCGCCGCCCATACCTTCCACCACGGTCACACCGGTCACGCCCGCTCGCCTCTTCTGGGCGAGCGGCGTTGGGCCGAACGGGGGGCGCACGCCGGACCGGCGGGTCACGGCACGGGGTCCGTCGCCATGGCGCGGCCGCGGGTCCTGGCCGCGGGGCGCGCGGGCAGGGGCGCTGACGCGAGATCAGGGTGCGACGAAAAGGGCCGGGAAGCCGGGTGCGAGCCAGGGCCTGCGGCCCCAGGCGAGCACCTGTCCGCGGGCCATCGCCGGCCACGGGCCGCGCCGGCCCAGGGCGATGAGCAGGAAGGCGGCCGGATCGATGAGGATCGTGCAGTCAGGGCGGTCGCACGGCTCCGGGGCCACCTGTACGGCACCGTCGGCGACGGCGACGCCGAAGGCGTCCCCGCCGCGCAGCCGGATCGTGTACCGGGCGGTCAGCCCCGCGGTGGCCGAGCCGTCCGCCACGGCTGGCATCACCGCGAGCAGGAACGGCACGCACAGCCCGGCCCGTTCGGCGTCGATCATGTGGGGGCGCCGCAGCGCACGGGCGAGGTCGTAGCCGTGGCCCAGCATGTGGGTGAGCAGATAGGAGGCGAGGACGGGCCGGTCCATCGGGCCGAGCGGGGTCACCGGCGCCGGGCCGTCGGCCGCCGCGGCCAGCGCGACGGCACAGCGCTCCGCCTGCGCGGTGATCATCGCCGCGAGCGGGGCCGCCCGGCGCTCCCGGAACACGGCCAGCGAGTCGGCGTTCGCCGCCGCCAGGCTCTGCGGCGTACCGTCCCCGTACGGGCGCTCCCGGCCTTCGGCGAGGTCGGCCATCAGCTCGTTGGCCAGCGCCAGGTGGGCCGCCGCCTCGCCGACCGTCCAGCGCGATCCCGGTACGGCCGCACCGGTGTCGCGCACGCCGTCCAGCACGGCCGCGATGTCGGCGGCGGTCCGCCGTATCGCCCGCCCGAGCTCCGCGGGCAGCGCCCCCCGTACGTCCTGCCCTGCTGTCTGGTCCACGCCCGCCCCCCGTTGTGTCGGGCCGTACCCAATCAGACGCGGGGGCGTGCCACAACCCCCGCGGCGATCAGCGCGCCCCGAGCCCGCGCAGGAGGGTGTCGACGCCCCTGTCGGCGGCCTGGGCCGCGCTCGGCTCGGGCAGTTGCTGCGACGGCAGGGGCGTGAGCTGCGGCAGAAGTGCGCGCGGCGCAGTGATCCACGCCCCCCGGTGAACGTCCGCTTCGAGACGCTGGACCCTCAGAGTGTCGTCCCCGGCTCAGAGCAGTCGCCGGATGTCACCGCGCACCCGGTAGAAACCGCCGGCCGCGGTGTGCAGGGAGTCCACGACGTAGCGGGCCCCGGGCTCGCGTATCGCACGGGGGAACTGCACGTTCAGCGACCGGTCGTAGCCGTCCGAGACGACGTGTACCCGGACCCGGCCCGCCTCCTGGACGCACTCCACGACGATCGCCCCGGTGGGCGCCTGCGCGACGGTGGTCACCGCGGCCACGGTCATGGCCGGCGCACAGGCCGGCATCGCCGCGGCCGCTTTGACGTCCCGGGGCACCGGCACCGAGCCCTGCTGGGCCGCCGCGACGGCCGCCTCGCTCGCGTCCACGCAGACCAGGGAGCCGTCGGTGGTCACCAGGTAGAGCCGCTCGCCGTGGTACTGCATCGACAGCGCCGAACCGCCGCCCGTGCCCAGCTTCCACAGCCGGGTGCCGTTCCGGTCGAAGCAGTAGACGGACGACGCCGCGTCACCGGCGAACACGAACCGCCCGCCCGGCGAGGTCGCGCACGAGTACACGGCGCTGTCACAGGTGTACGTCGCCTCGATCGCGCCGGTCGCCTTCGACAGCCGCTGGACCGCCTTGTGGGCGGTGCCCGCGTACACCACGTCGCCCTCCTGCCAGCCGAACAGCACCCCGCCCCTGGTCGGCGTGTGCCACAACTCCCGGCCGCCGTCGGGGGCGTACGCGGTGACGCCCTTCGTGTGCCCGTGGTACACGGCCCGTTCGTCGGCGCGGACCATCCAGGCCTGCTCGCCCGGACTGCGGCGGGCCCACTGGTGCTCGTCCTCGTGGTCGATGACGGTGAGCCGGCCGTCGCGGTCGGAGACGTCCAGCACTCCCTCGTGGATGTCCAGCCAGAAGATGTCGACGTCGGCCGCGATGTCGTAGGCCACGAACGGCAGTTTCGAGGACAGGTCGTACACCTTGCCGTCGTCACAGCCCGCGTAGATCCAGAAGTCGTCGGCGACCAGGCACTTCACGCCGTCCGGGAGGCTGAAGCGGGCCAGCACGCCGCCCTCGTGGTCCAGGGTGTACACATCGCCCGACTGGTTGCCGACCCAGCAGCGGTCGTCGTCGACATGGATGCCGAACGCGGCGGAGCCGGTGCGAAAGCGCCACAGCACAGGCGCGGCGGAGCGCGCGGTGGAGGGGGCCGACGCGACCTGACGCCGGGTCACGGAGCGGGGCGCGCGGGCTCCCTGCACGGCCGGGGCGTACCCCTTGCGGACCTTCTCGCCGACCGTCTTCGCGGCGGCGGCCTGGGCCTTCTCCACCGTCGCGAACGTCGTCGTCTGCGTCTGCCCGGCGGCGCCGATCCGGCCGTACCGCACGGTCACGACCAGGCCGGCGACGGAGACCTCGTAGAACTTGTGCGCGGTTCCGTCCTCCTGGGACAGCTCCAGATACGTCGTCGACCCCGTGGCAGTACCGGTGGACATGGCAGACCAGACCCCTCCCCATACGGATCCGCCGTCCGTCCGGGGGATCCACTGAGCAGAACGTAGCCGGAGCCACTGACATTGATGCTGTCACCGCCGAAGGGTGCCAGCCCATGACCTGCCGTGGTCGCTGGCTTATCACTTCGCCTGGGAGAGCGAGACCGCGTCGGGGCCGGCGGGGAATCGTAGTTGGCCGGTCGTGTCGTGCACGGCTCGCCACACTGTCTCGGCGACGTCGCTCTCCTTGGTGAACAGGTCCTGCGCCGTGAAGTCGCCCATGGCCTTCTTCGCCCATGACGCGTAGGGCGCCGGGATCAGTTCGTCCAGCGGTGCCCCGTCCGCCGCCTTGGCCGCGTTGGCTGCGAAGTTCGTCGTTAGGCAGGCGCCCGGCTCGACCGTCTTCGCCTGGACGCCAAAGGGCGCGAGTTCGAGCGCGAGGGATGCGGTGAACCCTTCGACGGCCATCTTGCTCGCCTTGTAGACGGCTGTGAGCGGCATGTGGCCCAGCACCACGCTGGATGTCACGTTGACCACCACGCCGGAGCCGCGCTCGCGGAACTGGGGCAGCACCGCTTGTGTCACCGCCATCACGCCGAACGTGTTGGTTTCGAAGACTTCCCGTACCCGAGCCATAGGGGTGCCCTCGAACACGCCGATCGATGGGACGCCCGCGTTGTTGACCAGGACGTCGATGGTCCCGGCTGCCTGGAACGCGGCGGTGATGCTCTCGGGCCTGGTCACGTCGAGCTCGATGACGCGGAGCCGGTCCGACTCAGGAAGGAGGCCTGGACGCGGCGTACGCATCGTGGCGATGACGTTCCACCCCTGCGAGTGGAAGTAGAGGGCGGTCTCCCGCCCGTACCCGGATGAGGTGCCAGTGATCAGAACGGTCTTCATGGTGCGCCCCTTTGCGATGTGGAATCCATACGGGTGGGCAGGCATTTTCCTGCTCCACGGGAGAACCGGTGATCCCATTGAATCGCTCTGACCTGCCGAGATAGTAGAACTATCCTCGCTGCTCCTTGCACGATCCTCCAGTGAAGCCCACCCGGCTCAGGGCAGGAGGCCTGCTGGCGCACGCACGGCCTGACGCAGGCGGGCGGCGTCCTGGCTGGGGGGTGCGCCGAACTGGCGGCGGTACTCCCGGCTGAACTGCGACGGGTTGTCGTAGCCGACGCGGTGGCCGACTCCGGTGACGTCTCCGGGGTGGGTGGCGAGCAGCAGCCGGGCCTCCTGGAGCCGGATCTGCTTCTGGAACTGGATGGGGCTCATCGCGGTCACTGCTTGGAAGTTGCGGTAGAAGGCGGAGACGCCCATGCCGGACTGCCGCGCTACGTCCTCGACCCGGAAGGGCTGCGCGTAGTGCTCGCGGATCCAGCGCACGGCCCGCGAGATGTGGCTGAGGCTGCTGTCGGCCAGGCCGAGCTGGCGAACCGTCGCTCCCTGCTCGCCGGTGATCAGACGCCACAGGATCTCGCGCTTGACCAGCGGGGCTAGTACGGCCCGGTCGCGGGGCTCGTCGAGCAGGCGCAGCAGCCGGACCACCGCGTCCAGCAGCGCGGCCGGAGCGTCACTGACGGCGATCCCCGACGGCGCGCCCCCGCTGCTCCGGGGGGCGTCTCCGGGCCCGGCCTCAAGCAGCAACTCGGCAACGGCGGACGGTTCCAGGACGAGACCGAATCCCAGCGCCGGTTGCTTGGGGTCGGCCTGGGTGAACTGTCCTGTGACAGGCAGATCGACGGATGCGACCAGGTATTGCCCGGGCCCGTACTCGAACACCCTCTCACCCAGGGCGAGGCGTTTGGCGCCCTGGGCGATGACCGCCAGGAGCGTGCCGGACATCGAAGGGGCCGGCGGATCAGGGCGGTCGACCTTCGAGATGAGGACGCCGTCGACGGCGGTGGTCCAGTCGGGCCGCGCATGGCGGGCCAGCAGGGTGCGGAGTTCTTCGAGGTCCATGTGTCCATTGCAGCACCATTCCGCGTCACGGTTCCCAAAGTCGCGAGGATCGTGCAAGTAGGAACGAGTATCGGTCTAACGTTTCCACAGCTCAAAGCCCTTGAATGGAATCACCGCACTCCATCACCGAAGAGGAAGAGAGAGAATCCATGATTGCCGAGTACGGCTTCAGCGCCACCCTGACCGCCAGGCCCGGTATGGGCGACCAGCTCGTCGACCTGCTGCTGACCGGACTGAACGAGGGCAGCCCCGGCGCGAGCGAATACTGCCTCGTCTACCTCGTCTCCCGCTCCGCGTCCGACCCCGACGTCGTCCACGTCGCCGAAGGCTGGACCAGCGAGGAGGACCACCACCGTGTCTTCGCCGGCAAGACCGCGCAGGCCATCGTGGCGCAGATCGAGCCGCTGCTCGCCAAGGACTCCGAGTACACCGACTACGTTCCGGTCCGCGGCAAATTCGCCCTCTGACCCGTCGAACACCCCACCCCCCCGGCCTCTGCCGCCTCGGTTCCCACCGAGGTGGCCCCGGTCCTCGCCCGACCGTCCCGCCACCGCCCACGAGAGGCAACGACCATGACCACAGCACGCCCCTCCCTCGATCCCGAACTGCAGGAACTCCTGGCCGACATGCCGCTGATGTCCCAGCTCAGCCCGGAAGTGCTGGCGCAGGTACGCCCCCTCTCCTCGATGCCCGTCGAACCCCTCCTCGAAGGTCGCGCTATCGACCGGCGCGAGGTCACCGTTGCGAGTCCGGACGGCACCCCGATCCCCTTGTCCGTCTTCAGCCCCGCGAACAGCGATCGCACCGCTGCCGCACCCTGCGTCTACTGGATGCACGGCGGCGGGATGGTCATGGGTGACCGCTTCTCACAGATTGACATCCCGCTGGAGTGGCTCGACGAGTTCGGCGCCGTCGTGGTCTCCGTCGACTACCGGCTCGCGCCCGAGTCCACCGGCATCATCCCGGTCGACGACTGCTACCAGGGACTGCTCTGGATCGCCGACCACGCCGCCGAACTGGGCATCGACCCCGCCCGGATCATCGTCGCAGGCGCCAGCGCGGGCGGCGGCCTCGCCGCCGGCGTCACCCTGCTGGCCCGCGACCTCGGCACCCCGACGATCGCCGCCCAAGTCCTGATCGGCCCCATGCTCGACCACCGCAACACCACCATCTCCAGCTTCCAGTACTCGAACGGGCCCGGCGTCTGGACCCGTGAGATGAACGGATTCGGATGGCGCTGCCTCCTCGGCGACCTCCCCGACGACGAGGTACCCGCATACGTCTCACCCGCTCTGGCCGACGACCTCGCGGGCCTGCCGACCACCTACATCGACACCGGCTCCGCCGAAGTCTTCCGCGACGAGGACACCGACTACGCCATCCGCATCTGGGCGGCCGGCGGCCAGGCCGAACTCCACGTCTGGGCAGGCGGCTTCCACGGATTCGATGCCCTGTACCCGCAGGCACACATCTCGGCCGCAGCCCGCCGAACCCGCACTGACTGGCTCGCCCGCCTCCTGCCCAGGAACCCCGCCGCATAGGTGAAGTCGACGAGTTTCGGTCGTACGCTTCAGCCTTGGACAAGACCCCAGCGTCTGTTGTTTTCAGGCGCGAGCAGGCTGGTGACCACGGCGACCGCCTCGCCGTACGTTCTCCGGCTTCTTGTACCGGGACTTCGCCATCAGCGTGGCCAGGCTGGCCCCGCCCTCGCCGAAGCTGACCAAAGAGAGGCCTTAGTTCAGAGAAGTACTCAGGTCCTGGCGGTCGTGGCCCTGCCACTGACGGACGCCCTGCCGGGCTGTCCTCCCGTCGTTCTGTCCGCCCGCCGGGACGGCCACGAGGGCCCGGGGAATCACGCGAACCAGCCACTACGGCACCCGGGGACGCCGGACCGCCCGATGGCCGCGCCGCGCGTGCCCGGTGCCGAGCCGGGCAGTGGTCTGAACCGACTTCAGTTCACGTCGAGGGTCCGGATGCCCGCGGGGAGAGCGACAGGGGGTGGGGCCGCCGTCGAGGTGCCTCAGGGCCGGTAGACCATGCCGGGCCGGGGCTTGGCGGGGGCGAGCAGCTGCGACACCGTGACGATCGTGTAGCCGCGCCGCTCCAGCGCCTTGATGATCCCGGGGACGGCGGGCACGGTGCCCTTGTGGAGGTCGTGCAGGAGAATGATGCCGTCGCGGTGGGTCTGGTCGAGCACCCGCTGGGTGATCAGGGCCGAGTCGGTCGTCTCGTAGTCCTTGGCGGTGACGCTCCACAGCACCTGCGCCAGACCCAACTCACGGCAGACCTTGGCCACTTTGCGGTTGGTGCGGCCCTCAGGCGGCCGCATCAGGACGGGTCGTTCGCCGGTGATCCGCTCGATGGCGTCCTGGGTCCGGGCCAGTTCCCTGCGGGCGCCCGCCTCGTCGAGGTCCGTCAGCCTGGGGTGGGTCCAGGTGTGGTTGCCGATCTCCTGCCCCTCGGCCGCGATGCGGCGCAGGATGGCGGGGTACTTCGAGATGTGACCCCGGCCCTGGACGAAGAAGGTGGCGTGCAGGCCGTCCTGCCTGAGGATGTCCAGCAGTCGGGGCGTGGTCGGGCTGGGGCCGCCGTCGAAGCTCAGGGCCACGCACTTCGCCCTGCGGCAGTCGACCGGCCCGGTCACCGATCCTGATGCCTTGTCACGGGCGGCCCGCGGTGTCGTGTGGTCGTAGGTCGTCACCGTCAGGGCCACGGTGACGGCGACGGCCAGGACGGCGGCTGCCGCAGCAGCGAGGGCGATGAGTATGCGGGAGCGTCTGGAACGTCCGGTGAAGAGCATGCGAGTCCTTGTCTTCGCTGGGTTGCGGAGGAGTCACCGCGTGCGGGTCAGTGGGGCCGGCGGCGCGAGTTCCCGCGGCCGCAGGTCGAGCGTCAGGCGTTGCCTCAGCCGGCGTCCGAGCCGCCGTTCCACCAGGGTGTGGACCAGGAGGGACAGCCCCAGCATGCAGCTGACGGACAACGCCGTCGCGGGCAGCGGCCCCAGCCCAGGGAAGACACGGATCAGGCCCTTGGCGAAGGGGACCCCGAGGCTCTGGTGGACGAGGTAGAAGGGGTAGGTGAGCGCCCCGGCGGTGACCGGCCAGCGCCAGCGAAGTCCGGTGAGCGGGCCGACGCCGGCGAGGGCCAGCAGCCCGAGGCACACCGTGAGCACGATCGCGCAGACGGCCCAGGAGGGCCGGCTCTCGCCGGGCGGCACGACGGCGTGGTCGGCCACCCGGGCCTCGAGCACGGTGAGTTGATAGCACCAGGCGAAACCGAGCAGCAGCCAGAGCAGCAGGCTCTGTCCGAACCGGTGCATGAGGTGGAGCACCATGCCGGCGACGAACAGACCGGTGTACCGGGTCAGCACGAACTCGTCGAGCAGGGATGAGTGGAGTTCGAGGGCGATGACCCCGGCCAGGAGCCAGGCCCCGCAGAAGGCCACCACCCGCCGGTAGGACAGACCGACGACGAGGAGGGCCGCCATCAGCAGGTAGAAGCGCGCCTCCACCCAGAGGGTCCAGCTGACTCCGTCGACCGGATCGAGTCCCAGCGGTGCCGGGGCCATGGTCAGGTTTCCCAGGACCGTACGAGGGTCGACGTGCGTGGCGGCGGGCCATCGGGCCAGTCGCGAGACCAGGACGAGCAGGACGACCAGCAGCACCGCGCACCAGTAGGCCGGGAAGAGCCGGGAGATCCGGGAGACGGTGAACTGCGCCGGGGTCCGCCCCCAGCAGCTCATGCAGATCACGAAGCCGCTGATGAGGAAGAAGAACTCGACGCCCAGCCAGCCGTAGCCGCTGATCGCGTGCAGTGCCGGGACGGAGTCCCGGAGTTCGGTTCGGCCCCAGAAGTGCGGGGTGGGCGTGCCCAGGAAGTGGTACGCGGCGACCATCAGCGCGGCTACCAGGCGCAGCCCGTCTATGGCGGTCAGGCGCACCTGCCCGCGGTGGGGTTGGGGTTCGGGGGACGGCATGTCGGAACCGGGCCCGGGTCAGCGGGTGGTGAGGACGGCGTGGTGGGGGCGCGGTTTCTTCGGCGACGTGGCGTCGGTGGGCATGGCGAAGCGACCTCCGTGCAGAGCAGAAAAGGGGAATGAGAAGAGGCGGGTGGCGAGAGGCGAGGCGGGCCGTACGGCGGCCGCGTCAGACGCGGCGGCGCAGGAGCAGCACGGTGACGACCGTGAGCAGGACGGCCAGGCCGCCGAGGACCGCGGTGTCGGCCCACTGGAAGGTCCAGTAGTCGCCGGCCGGGTTGGCCTCGTAGAAGCGGGCCACGTAGCCGTGTGCCGTCATGCACGACCTGAGCTGGGCGCCGGACGGGAAGGGGCAGTTGAGGACCGAGTCGTGGCGGCCGGAGGCCGTGATCAGACCGTAGTGGCCGGTCGACCACTTCTCGCCCATGGGCTCCTTGGGGACGCTGCCGGCGCTGACGTAGGTGTGCGGCGGCACCAGGAGCCGGGTCCGGTGCGTCCACTCCAGCAGGAGTGCCGTCACCCCCGTCACCAGCAGGGTCAGGGCCATCGCCGCCAGGACGCGTCGGGCCAGCAGGCCCAGCAGGGTGCCGGCCGCCAGGCCGAACAGGGCGGCCGCGACGACGCGCGGTCCCGAACCGCTCAGCGCCGTGCCGTCGTACCAGAACAGGCCGTAGCTGCGGTCGGCGGCCGGCCGCCACCACCAGGCGAAAACCCCGGCCAGCAGGGCGGAGAGGGCGGTCGTGGTCGCCGCGGCCATGGCGAACCGGGAGGTGAACCACTGACCGCGGCTCAGGCCCTGGGCGAGCACCAGGCGATGGGTGCCCAGTTCCCGGTCGCGGCCCAGCAACGGGGCGCCCCAGAAGACGCCGATGACCACGGGCAGGACGATGTTCAGCGCCCCGAGGTACTTCAGGGGTTCGACGTCCAGCAGGAGCGGCAGGCCGGTGTCGGACCGCGTGCAGTACAGCGGCCCGGTGGCACAGTGGGCGAACAGCCCGCTGTGCAGGGCGTCCAGCATGCCCGAGCGGTAGTGGGCGGCGATCGCCGCGGCGAGGACCAGGGCGGCCGCACCGATGCCGGCCGGTACGCGCTGCTGGCGCCAGGCGAGCCAGAGGGAGCCCTTCATGCCGCCGCCTCCGTCCGCTCGTCCGCGGCGCGCCGGCGCGGCTCCTCCTCGGCCTGGAGGTAGCCGATCAGGATGTCCTCCAGCCGGGGCCGTGCGGCGTGCCAGTCGCCGCGCAGCGGTCCGCGCTGCCGTACCAGGGCGGTCAGTTGCCGTCCGGTGGTGCGGCGCCGGACGACGGTGTGCTGTGCGACCAGGGCGTCGGCCCGGTCGGCGGGTCCGGTCAGTACGGTGTGGCTCTCGCGCAGGGTCTCGGCGTCCTCGCTCAGCTCGGCGCGGCCGTCGCGCAGCACCAGCACCCAGTCGCAGGTCTCCTCCAGTTCGGGCAGGACGTGCGAGGAGAGCACGATGCTCGTGCCGCGCTCGGCGGCCTCGGCCATGAGTTCCGCCATGATCTCGCCTCGCGCCACCGGGTCGAGGTCGGCCAGCGGCTCGTCGAGCAGCAGGAGTTCGGGCCGTTTGCCCAGGGCCACGGCGAGCGCGACGCGGGTGCGCCGCCCGGGGGACAGGTCGCCGACGCGGGCGTGGAGCGGGATGCCGCCCTCGCGGACGATCCGCTCGGCGGCCGTCCGGTCCCAGGAGGAGTTCAGCTTCTGGCCCATCAGCAGGGTGTCCGCCACGGTGAAACGGGGGTAGAGCGGCTTGTCCTGGGTGAGCAGGGCGACCCGGGCGCGGGCCTCTGTGGTGCCGGGCACGGCGCCCAGCACGCGCAGGTCCCCGGAGCCGGCGCGCAGGAGACCGCCCGCCAGGTGCAGCAGGGTGCTCTTGCCGGCGCCGTTGCGGCCGACGAGGGCGGCTATGCGGCCGCCGGGCACGGTGAACTCGCAGTCCCGCAGGGCCCAGCCGCCCCGTCTCCGGTACCGGAACCCGAGTCCCGTGGCGCGCAGCGCTGCCGGCGCGTCAGGCCCGGTCATGCGTCCTCCTTGTTCCGTTCCCGGTCGCCCGGGGTCTGGCTGTCGTGGTGTCCGTCGTAGGCGTCCAGCGCCGCGGCGACCATGGCGAGGACGTCGGGCCGGCCCAGACCGGCGGCGCGGGCGCGTGTCACCCAGTCGGCGATCTCGCGGCGCAGCGGCGAGTCGTCCGCCGCGCCCGGCCGGGCGAGTGATCGCGTCACGAAGGTTCCGAGGCCGCGGCGCAGTTCGACCAGACCGGCCTGCTCCAGGTCGCGGTAGGCCCGCAGCACGGTGTTGGGGTTGATGGCGGTCGCCGCCACCACCTCCTTGGCCGTGGGCAGCTTGTCCCCGACCTTGAGGAACCCCATCCGGAGCGCTCGCTCGGTCTGCTGAACGAGTTGCACGTAGGCCGGCACGCCGCTGCCGCGGTCGATCCGGTAGTCGATCACGTCGCCTTCCTCGGTCCACCACGCTTGTGTTAATGAATTAGTGGAAGCATGGTGGATGCCCGGCGGTGCTGTCAAACACACCTGGGAGTGGGGAAGCGGGAACCGGCTGCCACGGGAGGCGTCCACACCGCCAGAGGCGGGCCTGGCAGGCGCCCTGGCGACCATGCAGGCCTGGCCGGGGCGCAGCAGCGGCATCATCAGGTGGTCGATCATCTCCCCGATCTCCGGGGCGTCCCAGGTGCTCTCCCGTACCCTCAGGCGGTACATCACCATGGCGGGAATGGCGCCCCGTGCATAGGAGTTCGCGGCAGCGGAGGGCACCTCGTCGCGTGCGACCCCCCGTTCGACGATGGCGCCGAGGAGCTCGATCGCCGGGTTCAGGACGACGTCCAACACCACGTCGTGGACGCCTCCCCCGTGCAGGGGATCGCATGCGTGCAGGACGGAGCGCAGGGCAAGACCGAACGGGGAGAGCAGTGCCTCGCGCGCCCACCCGCAGAAGGCCGGCAGTTAGTCCCGGACGCTGCCCAGGTCACCGGCGGCGGTGAAGGGCGGCAGGCCCGCCCGGAGCGCGTCCGCGACGAGCTCCTCCTTGGACGGCCAGCGGCGGTAGACCGCGGACTTGCCGGTCCGGGCACGGGCGGCGACTCCCACCATCGTGAGACCGATCCAACCGACGGTGCCGAGTTGCTCCAGCGCGGCGTCGAGGATGGCGCGTTCCAGCACGGCGCCGCGCCGACGCCGGGCAGCCGCCGGAGCCGGCGGCGGGGCGGAGTGATCATCGGCGGGCCTCCCGCGGGCAGAGGAAGGGGCGGATTCCGCTCTGAGAGCGGACCGCTGACGGCGCGGCGGCGGACTGGCGGTGCGGTCTGCGCGGGCCGACCGGCGGCCCGCGCAGGACCTGCCCCGTTCAGATGCCGACGGCCCGAATCGCCTCGTGGACCTCGGCGGCGATGTCGATCAGCTCCTGCGCGTCCCGCGGGGTGATCTGCAGGTCGAGCAGGAGTTCGTCGATGCCGTGTGCCTCGGCGTGTGCCGCCGCGTCCTCGGCCATCTGCGCCGCATTGCCGTAGAAGGGCATGCGGTCCTTGCTCTCGATCGGCTTCGGCGTATAGGCCGCGATGGCCCGCAGGCAGACCTCCAACGGCCGTTCCCGGCCGCGTTCGACGGCCAGGTCCTCGATCTTCTTCGCCTCGTCCGCGAGTTCACGCGGACCATGGGCCACCGGCATCCAGCCGTCCGCGCGGTCCACCAGACGCCGCTTGGAACGGGCGCTGAGCGCCGGCATGAAGATCGGGACGGGATGCGCCGGCTTGGGATTCACCGCGGACGGCGCGATGGTGCACAGCTCGCCCTGGTGGGAGACGGGATCCGGACCCCACACGGCCGCGCAGACGTCCAGCAGTTCGTCCAGTGCCGCGCCCCGCTTCTCGAACGGCGCGATCGAGGCCGCGGCGCACTGGTCGGTCGACCAGCCCGTGCCCAGACCGGCGACCAGCCGGCCGCGGCTGGCCACGTCCAGAGCCGCGAGCGAACGGGCCAGTTGGAACGGGGCGTGCAGGGCGGCCACCAGCACACTGGTCCCCAGCCTGGGCCGCTCCGTGGCGGCGGCGGCGAGCGCCAGCGTGACCAGCGGGTCGGCACAGCTGCGGAAGCACTCGGGCCACGGCTGTCCGGGGACCCCGTGATAGCCCTGGGTCATGGGGGTGGGATACATGGTGACCTCGAACACCCAGAGGCCCTCATAGCCGATTTCCTCCGCGGACCGTGCGACCGCGGCGACATCGCGACTGATGTCGTACTGACTGAGCTGCGGAAGACCGAGGCCCAGCTTGATCGCCATACGAGACTCCTTCTCGCGGGGTGCAGTCATCGGCATCATAGGGAACCGCTTAATTCCGGGGAACCTCTTGTAGCTTATAAAGTGGTTGAGATACGGTCGGTGGCTGTGACCAGGTGATCCGGTCCGCACCGGCGTCGGACGCGGGGACGCCCTGCCGGCCCCCAGAGGTGCGTGAGCCGTCGCCGCCCCACCGGCCCGTCATCAATCGGCGCTGCCAGCATCGTCGGTCACGGCAGTGCCGCGTCCCGCTCCATGGAAGGACCAGCCGAATGACCACCGCCGAACCGACCACCGGCAACGCGGACCAGCCCGCCGCCATCGACTTCCCCCTGCCCAAGGCCTCGGGGTGCCCTTTCGATCCGCCACCCGGCCTCGCCGACCTGCAGCGCACGGAGGAGATCACGCGGGTCACGCTGTGGGACGGCAGTTCGCCCTGGTTGATCACCGGACACCAGTACGTGCGCGAGCTGCTCCAGGACTCGCGGATCAGCGCCGACGCGCTCAACCCCGGGTTCCCGTTCCTCGTGGCCGGTGTCCGTGAGCTGGTGCGCAGCATGAAGCCGACCATGTTCCGGCAGGACAACCCGGAGCACGCACGGCTGCGCCGGATGCTCACCTCGGACTTCATGGTCAAGAGCGCCGAGGCGATGCGCCCGGACATCCAGCGCCACACGGACGAGCTGCTCGACCGGATGACCGACGGCCGGGATTCGGCGGACCTGGTCGCCGAGTTCGCGCTGCCGCTGCCCTCGACCGTGATCTGCCTGATGCTGGGCGTCCCGTACGAGGACCACTCCTTCTTCGAGGAGCGCAGTACCACGCTCTTCAGCATCACGGCGACCGCGGAGGAGGTCCGTGCCTCGCAGCACGACCTGCTGCGGTACATGGAGGACATCGCCAGGGCCAAGAAGGAGAAGCCGGACGACAGCATCATCAGCCGCCTCGTCGCCCGCGGTGATCTGGAGTACGACGAGATCGCCAGCACGGCCCGGCTGTTGGTGATCGCGGGCCACGAGACCACGGCGAACATGATCGCGCTCTCCACGCTCGCCCTGCTCCGCAACCCCGACCAACTCGCCAGGCTGCGCGAGGACCCGTCGTTGATCACGGGCGGGGTCGAGGAACTGCTCCGGTACCTGACGATCGTTCACAACGGCATCCCCCGGGTCGCCGCGTCGGACATCGAGATCGGCGGCCGGGTGATCAAGGCCGGTGACGGGGTGCTCTGCATGATCAACACGGCCAACCGGGACGAGCGCGCCTTCCCTGGCGGCGACACGCTGGATGTCGGGCGCAACGCGCGCCGGCATGTCGCCTTCGGCTTCGGTCCCCATCAGTGCCTCGGTCAGCCGCTGGCCCGGGTGGAGCTGCAGATCGCCCTGGGAACCCTGCTGCGGCGGCTGCCGAAGCTCCGACTCGACTGCCCCTTCGAAGACATCCCGCTGCGTCAGAGCACCACGGTCTACGGGATCGGTGCCCTGCCCGTCGCCTGGTGACGGGCGCTCGGCCGCGCGGGGGACCCCTGTCCCGGCAACACCACCTGCCGACCGGACCGCTGGGGCGGTCGGACCGACCTTGGGAGCACCATGCGCGTTCACGTTGACCGCACCAAATGCTGCGGTGCCGGAAGCTGCGTCCGGACCGCCCCGGAAGTCTTCGACCAGAACGAGGAGGACGGCCTGGTCGTCGTCATCGACAGCGACCCGCCCGAGGCCCTCCGGTCGTCGGTCAGGGAGGCCGCCGACATCTGCCCCAACGGGGTGATCAGCATCGAGCAGATGCAGCGGACGTCCGCCTGAACGTCCGGTGGACCGCGGGCCCGTCGGGGCCGGTTGACCGCGTGTGTGGGGTGTCCGATCGCAGCCGGACATCCCGCACACGCTTCTTCGTGTCCGCATGGTTCGAACTCCCGCCAGTCATCGGCGGTTTGCCTTCTCTTTAATCGATACGCTACGACATCGTATCGAAATTCTCCTACGATGGGTCCATGGCCGTAAACCAAGCACCCACCATCCCCGAGGCGATCCACCGTCGCCGCTGGCTGATCCTGGCCGTCCTGCTGCTGAGCGTGCTCGTCACCGTTCTGGACTTCTCGATCCTCAACGTGGCGTTGAAGACGCTGGCCGAGCCCAAGCCGGAAGGCCTGGGAGCCAGCCAGAGCCAGCTCCAGTGGGCGGTCAACGCCTACGCACTCGTCGTCGCCGGGCTGCTCTTCACCGGCGGTCTGCTCGGTGACCGCATCGGGCGCAAGAAGGTCCTGCTGACCGGCATGTTCCTGTTCGGCCTCAGCTCCGCGCTGTGCACCGTCGCCGACTCGCCGGGCCAACTCATCGCCTACCGGGCTCTGATGGGCGTCGGCGGCGCACTCATCCCGGTCGCGACCCTCGCCCTCCTCACCCAGGTCTTCGAGCGCTCGGAGCAGCCGAGGGCCATCGGCATCTGGACCGGCGTCGTCGGCCTGTCCGTCGCCCTCGGGCCGATCATCGGCGGCGCCCTGCTCCAGTACTTCTGGTGGGGCTCGGTCTTCCTGATCAACGTGCCGGTCGTGGCCGTGGCCCTGGTCGCCATGTTCATCCTGGTGCCCGAGTCCAAGGACCCGCGGAGCGCCCGTCTGGACCCGCTGGGCGTCGCCCTCTCCATCGCCGGCATGGTCCTGCTCGTCTACGGCATCATCCAGGGCGGTCAGGCGGGCAGCGTCACCCCGACCTCGGTGTGGGCGCCGTTCCTCGGCGGTGTCGCGATCCTCGCCGCCTTCGTATGGTGGGAACGGCGCATCGACCACCCCTCGCTCGATGTCACCTATTTCAAGAACATGCGGTTCACCGGCGCCATCCTGGCGATCTGCCTGATGTCGTTCGCACTGTTCGGCGTCACCTTCTACGTCATCTTCTACATCCAGACCGTCCGCGGCTACACCGCGCTGGAAACCGGTCTGCTGATGGTGCCGCTGGCGGCCGCCCAGATCTTCTTCGCCCCCAGGGCGCGCCATGTCGTCACGAAGTTCGGGGTCCGTGCCACCTGCGTCTTCGCGCTTCTGCTCGACGCCGTGACGTTCGTCGGATTCCTGCTGCTCGGCCGGACCAGCCCGATCTGGGTGCTCGAAGTGCTGTTCGCGATGCTCGGTGTGGCGTTCGCCCACATCACCCCGCCCGCCACCGTGGTGATCATGTCGTCGCTGCCTCGTGAGAAGGCCGGCACCGGATCGGCGATCACCAACGTCTTCCGTCAGGGCGGCGGGGCGCTGGGCACCGCGGTCCTGGGGTCGCTGCTGGCCGCCCTCTACAAACACCGCGTCCAGGGAGCCCTCGACGTCCTGACGCCGGCTCAGCGGCACGTGGCCGTGCACTCGATCGAGGCCACCCATGCCGTGGCCGGGACGGGTGCCAGGGCTGGGGCGCTGATCCGGTCCGCGGACGACGCGTTCGTCCACGCCATGCACGTCACGTCGGTCGCCGCCGCGGCCGTCGCGGTGCTCGGCGCCGTCGTCGCCATGCTGACCCTGCCCGGCAAGCCGCGTCCGGCCGCGGAGTCGGAGGCCGCCCCGGAGCCGCCGAAGGTGAGTGCCGAGCAGTGACGGAGTCGCTCGGCTCGACGACCGCTCAGCGCGGCCGCCCGCGCAACGCGGACGTCGACCGTGCGGTCATCGAGACCGTGCTGCGGCTGCTCACGCAGGGCGTCAGTTTCGGTGAGCTCTCGATGGAGGGGATCGCCCGGGAGGCGGGCGTCGGCAAGACCACGGTCTACCGCCGCTGGCCGGGGAAGGAGGCTCTGCTGATCGACGTGCTGGAGGCCGTCGAGGTGCCGCTTCCGGAACCGGGCGGACAATCCCTGCGGGAGGATCTCGTCGCGGCCGTCGAGGCGACCAGGAAACGGAATCTGACCAAGGGCGAGTCCGCGCTGATGCGGAACGTCCTGGCGCAGGTGCAGAGCAGCCCGGAACTCTGGCAGCACTACCGTGACACGTTCGTGGCACCTCGCCGGGCGGCGTTCGTGCGCATCCTGCGCAGGGGCATCGACAGCGGGGAGATCCGGGCCGACGTCGGGGCGGATCTGGACCTGTTGGTCGACATGTTGGCCGGCCCCGTGCTCTACCGTGCCACCCTGCGCCCGGAGGTGCTGCAGGTGGAGGGTTTGGCGGAGCGGGTCGTCGACACCTTCCTCGACGGAGTGGGGTCGCACGACCGTACGCGGCGGTGTGGTTGAAACTGCGACGAGAGGAGCATGCACGTAGGGTGACGCCCCCCACCGGCACGGCGGTGGGCCCGCTGATATCGTTCCGCCCTGACCGTCAGTAATCACCTGAGGCACGCCAAGCGCTTACAGGGTCGCGCCCAGCACGGGAGTGAGCCATGAACGATCAAGGTTTCAACCGAATCATCTGGTCGGCGCGCCGTGCCGGGCGCGCGCTGGACGTTGCCAAGGAGCAGCAGCTCCGCCACCTTGAGATGCACGCCGCCCACTATTCGCTGCTCGCCGCTGCCTCCGCGCATCTCGGCGCCACGGGTGCAGAGTTGGCGCGGGAGCTGCACGTCACCCCGCAGAACGTGGCGAGCCTCGCGAATCGGCTGGAGCAGCGCGGGCTGATCGAGCGCAGGCCCAACGCCCGCCACCTGAACGTGGTCGAGATCTGGATCACCGACAAGGGGGAGGAGCTCCTGGCGGAGGCGGACGCCGCGATGATCGAGCTCGAACGGACGATCGCCAGAGTCCTCGGAGTGGACGAGGCCGAACAGCTCCGTAGGTTGCTCGAAGAACTGGCGGATGGTCTGGAGCGCGAGAACCGGGAATCCCGCGCGTCCTGAACCGGATGTCTCCAGGGCCTCCGCCGGGTGATGCCGGGGGATTCCTGCTGGCCCTGTAACAATCGATTGATGGTCGACAAGCACCGTTTCAGAATTCACTGACTGTCGTCCTGCAGGTCCTTGACGACTGTGGGGCGGCGTGCCAGTGTTTCCGTGACCGCGGATTGGAATTCAAGGTGCACGGCTCGGGGCGACCGGGAAAGACAATTCGCCGAGACCGGCGAGTAGTTGCCCGCTGAATCCCGAGAGAAAAGTCCGTCGGGTGAGTTCTTTTCTCATCCCTGACGCCCGGAAAAATCGGGCCCGAAAATCGCGGTGTACCCCCGTCGGCAGGCATGTCGAACGCGCGCTGTCGCATCAGAAAGACCGATCACCTCATGAGGAGAGAACGATGAGCGAAAACCTGCGGAAGATTCATGACGCAGGTGTGGCCGTCTGGCTGGACGGCCTCGACCGCGACCTGGTCCGCAGCGGCCGGCTCGCCGAGTTAGTGCGTGACCGGTACGTGGTCGGAGTCGCCACCGACCCGGCGACCTGGCGGCAGGCGATCGTCGGCAATGCCACCTACGACGAGCAGCTCCGCTCCCTCGCGGAGCAGGGTGTGACGGCCGAGGAGGCCCTCCGCGCGATCCTCGTCGAGGACGTGCGGGCCGCGGCCGACGTGCTCCGTCCGTTGCACGACGCGACCGACGGGGCCGACGGCTGGGTGTCACTCCAGATCAGCCCCCGGCTCGCGAACCGCAGCGATCCGACGGTCGCCGAGGCCAAGGAACTGGTGCGGCTGATCGACCGTCCGAACATCGTGCTCAGGATTCCCTCCAACGAGGCGGGCTACTACGCGATCTCCTCGGTGGTCGGGGCCGGCATCAGCGTGGACGCCACCCACCTCGTCTCGCACCGGCGCTGGCGCCTGATGATCGACGCGATCCTGGCCGGACTTGAGGAGGCGAAGACCAACGGCCACGACCTCCGGAAGATCAACTCCGTGGCGTCGTTCTTCCTCGGCCGCGTGGACCTGCTCGCCGACGAGCGCCTCAGGGCGCTCGGCACGCCCGAGGCGCTCGCCCTGGTCGGCAAGGGCGCGCTGGCCAACGCCCAACTCGCGCTGCAGGACTACGACAAGCTGTACGGCCGTGCCGAGTCGGGACAGGAGGCCGCCGAGGAGTGGGCCGGCCTGGCAGCCGCCGGCGCCCGGCCGACCCGGCTGCTGTGGGCCTCGACCACGGTGACGAACCCCGAGCTCGCGGACACCGCGTACGTGGACGGCCTGGTGGCGTCCGACGTCATCACCGCGATGTCGCAGGCCACGCTCGACGCGGTCGCCGACCACGGCGGCAGTGACGGCTCCGACGCCGTGCGCCCGAACTACGCGAAGGCGCTGGAGATCCTCTCGGGTCTGCGGATCATCGGCCACCGGCTGATCGTCCAGACGCTGGAGGAGGAGATCCTGGAGGAGGCCCGGGCCGCGTGGAAGGACCTGCTGGACTGGACCGGGGCGGAGCTGGAGAAGCTGCGCGCGAACCGGTGACGGACACACCACACTGATCGTCGACCCCGGCGGGCCGGTTCGGCAGGCCCGCCGGGACCAGGGGGAGTAACGAGAGATGGCTGGACTGTCACGCCGTACGTTCGTGGGCGCCTCCGTGGCGAGTGGCGTCACCGCACTGGGCCTCGGAGGGGCCGAGGGCACCGCCTTGGCCGACGCCACGACCGGTGCCTCGGTGAGGCCGCCGGACGCGGTCGCCGTGCTGCCGGACGACCCGCGCTACCCGTACCTCACGACCCGCGGGGCGAACCGGCGCTTCACCGGCACCCCGGACGAGGTCAGACAGGTGTTCACCACGGAGGAGGTGCGACAGGCCGTCCAGGCGGCCGTCGACGCGGGCCGGCGGATCGCCGTCAGGAGCGGCGGCCACTGCCTCGACCGGCTGGTGGACGACCCGGCGGTGCGGATGCTCATCGATGTGTCCCAGTTGAAGAACGTCTCCTACGACTCCCGGCACAACGCCTTCGCCGTCGAGTCGGGCGCCATGCTCGGCGACGTCTACAAGGCGCTGCTCCTGGCCTGGGGCGTCGTCATCCCCGGCGGCACCTGCCCGACGGTCGGTGTCGGCGGATTCGTGCAGGGTGGCGGCTTCGGCTCGATGTCCCGCCGGCACGGCATGTGCGTCGACCACCTGTACGGCGTCGAGGTCGTGGTGGTCGACGCGTCCGGCACCGCGAGGACCGTGGTCGCCACCCGGCACCCCGCTGACCCCCACCGCGACCTGTGGTGGGCTCACACCGGTTCCGGCGGCGGCAACTACGGCGTGGTCACCCGGTATCTGTTCCGCTCGCCGGACGCGACCGGGACGGACCCCTCGGCCCTGCTGCCGGTGCCGCCGAAGTCGGTGCTCGTCACCACCGTCTCCTGGCCGTGGAGTGGTCTGAGCGAGGGCGACTTCATCACCCTGCTCACCAACCACGGCGCCTGGCACGCCGCCAACAGCGAGGACGGCGGCCCCTACGCGAGCCTGAACAGCGCGCTGGTCCTGGACCAGCCCAGCGCGGGCGCCATCAGCCTCGTCGCCGAGATGGACGGGACGCTGCCCGACGCCGCCGGGCTGATGAACGACTACGTGGCCGCGCTCAACGCCGGCGTCGCAGCGAAGCACACGGTCACGCAGACCACGATGCCTTGGCTGCAGGCGCAGCTGGCCAGCCTGTTCGGCGGCGGGCCCTCACCGTACAACCGGGGCAAGGCCAAGGCCGCGTACCTGCGGCGGCCGTACACCCCTGAGCAGTTCAAGACCGTGTACGACCACCTCAACGCCTACACGTACTCCGGCGTGGGCGCCCTTCTCCTCTTCGCCTTCGGGGGGAAGGTCAACACCTTGCCGCGGACGGCGACCGCGAACCCGCACCGCGACTCCGTCCTCATCAGCTACCTGGCCAGCAGCTGGGCGGACCCGGCGCAGGACGACGACCACATCGCATGGGTGCGCTCCTGCTACCGCGACCTGTACGCGGCCACGGGGGGCGTGCCCGCGCCCGGTCCCGCGACCGACGGGTCGTACATCAACTACCCGGACATCGACCTCGCCGACCCGGAGCAGAACACCTCGGGCACGCCCTGGTCCACGCTGTACTTCGGCGAGAACTACACCCGCCTGCAGCAGATCAAGAAGCGCTACGACCCCGGTGACGTCTTCCGTCACGCGCTCTCGGTGGCACTGCCGGACTGAGGACGCGGGCGTACTCCGTCGAGGAAGGTGTCCACGACCTTCTCGGCCAGGCGGTCGACGAGGAGCGCGTCGGGGTGGAGGGTGGCCCGGTAGAGCACCGGGCCGACCACCATGTCGATCAGGAGCTCCAGGTCCTCGCCGAGTTCCGGACGGATCTCCCCGGCGTCCATCCCGCGTCGCAGGATGCGGCCGAGGACCTGGCGGCGCGGCAGCACGAACGTGTGCTGGTAGCGCTGCCAGAGCTCCGGGCTGCTGTGGACCTGGGTCAGCATGTTCCGCATCAGCGCGGACTCGTACTTGGCGAGGTTGCGCAGCCTGGTCGCCTCGACCGCGCCGACCAGGTCCTCGCGCAGGGAGCGTCCGGCCGGCTCCGGCAGCGGCTCCTCGACGCTCTGCAGCACGTCGAGGAGGAGCGCGTCCTTGCTCGGCCAGCGGCGGTAGACGGTGGTCTTGCCGATGCCGGCCTCTCTCGCGATGCCTTCGATCGAGAGCTCGGCGAAGCTGGAGCCCTCGGTGAGCAGGCGCAGCACGGTCTCGATGACCGTCCGGTCGACATCCGCGCGGCGTGGCCGCCCGCGCCTCGCGGCCGATTCGTCGGCTGACAGCGTCACTGCTCCGCACCCACTTTCCGCGGTTCTGGCCCGCAGTGGCCGCCGGCGCCGGCCTTCTCCCGCGGTCCCGACCACATGATCGCCACCGTAGCAGGAGCCCGGCAGGCAACCCCTTTTAAAGATACGATACCGAATCGTATCGCAATGACTTCCGTGCACGAGAAGCCGGCCGGAAGGCAGCATGCGTCCCCTTGCGCGGCCCCGGCTGCGGGCGCTCAGCGAGGAACTGACGGGAGCGCCCTTCCTGGAGGGTCTGGTCGCGCCGGCGCGGGGAGGTGGCCGCGCTGCCGAGGGGGGTGGCCGAAGGGCTACCCCCCTCCCCTGATCGGGGTGGCCGAACGGGGCACGCGGGGACGCCCGTTCGGACACGTCAATGGTTGGTTCCGGGGATCAGCGCACCGGGAGAAGCTGAGGCACGTCCCCCCGGAAGAGCGCAACTGCCGCCCGAAAGCACCCAGTTCTTCGGATCATTCGAAATGGAGACCACGATGACGGACACGGACCGTGCGGACGGGCCACGGAACGAGGACGCCGGATACGCCCTGGAACTCCTGACCGCGCTGACCGCCGACCCGGACCGCGCCGCCGTGCACTGGCGCGGAGAGTGGATCACCGCGGGCCGGCTGGCCCGTTCCGTGGCCGAGTCGGTCCGGACCCTGCGCAAGCTCGGCATCGGCCCGGGAACCATGGTGGCGGTCCTCGTGGCACCCAACAGCCCGGAGATGCTCTCCGTCCGCTACGCCACCCATCTGCTCGGCGGGGCGGTGACCTTCATCCGCGGCGCGAACCCGGGCTCCACTGTGCCGGTCCTGTCCCGCGAGGCCCAGCTGCGGATCCTCTTCGACTCGGCCGCCGCCGTGCTGTGGACCGACACCGAGAACGCCCCCCGGGCCCGGGAACTGGCAGACCGCGCCTCGGGCCGCTTCCAGCTCGCGGAGCCCGCCGACGGCGGACTCACCACCCCGCCCGCGGTGGCGCCCGCCCGAGAGAGCGGCGAGGAGATCCTCGCCGAGCTGGGCGAACTGCCCCGCCGCGAACCGGGATCGCTCGCTCAGCTCTCCTTCAGCAGCGGCAGCACCGGCCAGCCCAAGGGGGTGTGTGTCTCCCATCGCGTGGCGGACTTCACCGTCCGCGGCACCGTCCCGCTGGTGTCCGAGCCGGATCCCCGGCTGCTCGTGGCCACCCCGCTGAGCTTCGTGGTGGGACCGGTGGCCGACTCGGTGCTGATCCTGGGCGGCACGGTCGTGCTGCACGAGGAGTTCGACGCCACCCGGGTCGTGCGGGCGATCGAGGAACACGGCATCACCCGCACCTTCATGGCCACCCCGCACCTGTACCAGGCGATGGAGGTGGTGAAGGAGGAGAAGACCGACATCGGCACACTGCGGGCGCTGATCTACACCGGTGTCGCCGCCGCCCCCGCCAAACTGGCCGAAGCCGCCGAGGTGTTCGGACCGGTCCTGCTCCAGGCGTACGGCAGCGCGGAGGCCGGCCGGATCACCATCCTGCTACCCGGCGACCACGACGACGCGCGGCTGCGCACCACGGTCGGGCGCCCGTTCCCCGAGGTCCGGCTGAAGATCTGCGACCAGGAGTCCGGCACGGAGCTGCCCGTCGGGCAGACCGGCGAGGTGTGGGTCCGCTCGCCCGCCCTGATGGACGGCTACCTGCGCGACCCCGCGCTGACCAACCGGTCCCTGCGCGGCGGCTGGTACCTGACCGGCGACATCGGCTTCCTCGACGAGGAGGGCTACCTCTCCCTGGTCGACCGGGTCGCCGACGTGGTGAAGATCGACGGCGTGAAGATCTACCCGGCCGTGCTGGAACGGGAGATCGCCACCCTGTCCGGCGTCGCCGACGTCGCCGTCTACGGGATCCGTGACCTGGACAACCTGGAACACCTGCACGCCGCGGTGGTCCGCCGCTCGGGGTCCCAGCTGACCGCGGACGCCATCCGCAAGCTCGTCACGGAGAAGATCTCGCCCGCCCACGCACCGGAAGAGGTCCACTTCCTCGACGAACTCCCGCTCGGTGTCTCCGGCAAGCCCGACAAGAACCGGCTGCGCCGGCTCCACCCCGCCGGCTGAGCGCCGGCCGCCCCCGGCACCGGGCCCTCCGCAACGCGGCGGAGGCCGAACACAGCCACGCAGAAGGCGAGTTGACCATGACCCAGCTCCTGAACTTCTTCGTCGCCGAGTTGGAAGAACTCGGTGAACACAAGCGCTCCTTCCTGGAGATAGGACGCCGCGCCGGACGCTTTCCGAGCGCGATGGCCCGGACCGGGACCACCGGCCCCGACCAGGAGATCAGCGTCTGGTGCAGCAACGACTACCTCGGCATGGGACAGCACCCGTCGGTCCTGGAGGCGATGAAGACCACGATCGACGCCTTCGGCGCCGGCTCCGGCGGCTCCCGGAACATCGGCGGCACGAACTACTACCACGTTCTGCTGGAGGACGAACTGGCCGCGCTGCACCACAAGGAGTCGGCGCTGGTGTTCAGCTCCGGCTACACCGCCAACGACGGCGCGCTGACCGTGCTGGCCGGCCGGCACCCCGACACGCTGGTCTTCTCCGACGCGCTCAACCACGCCTCGATCATCGACGGGCTCCGGCACAGCCGTGCCGAGAAGGTGATCTTCCGGCACAACGACACGGCACACCTCGCGGAGCTGCTCGCCGCCGCCGACCCGGACCGCCCGAAGCTGATCGTGCTGGAGTCGGTGTACTCCATGTCCGGCGACATCGCGCCGCTGGAGGAGATCGCCGACCTGGCCGACCGCCACCACGCCACCACGTTCCTCGACGAGGTGCACGCGGTCGGCATGTACGGCCCCGAGGGCGCCGGGATCTCCGCCTCGCTCGGCATCGCCGACCGGTTCACGGTGATCATGGGCACCATGGCCAAGGGCTTCGGCACCGCCGGCGGCTACATCGCCGGCCCGGCCCCGCTGGTGGAGGCGGTCCGCAGCTTCTCCCGGCCGTTCATCTTCACCACCTCGCTGCCGCCGGCCACCGCCGCCGGCGCTCTCGCCGCCGTCCAGCACCTGCGCTCCAGCGACGTCGAGCGCACCCGGCTGGCCACCAACGCGCGGCTGTTGCACCGGCTGCTGGGCGAACGCGGCATCCCGTTCGTCTCGCCCGACTCGCACATCGTCTCCGTCCTGGTCCGCGACGACCTCAAGTGCCAGCGGGCGTCCGCCATGCTGCTGCAGCGACACGGCATCTACGTCCAGGCGATCAACGCCCCGAGCGTGCGGGCGGGCGAGGAGATCCTCCGGGTCGCCCCCTCGGCCACCCACACCACCAGCGACGTCGAGAAGTTCGCCGAGGCGCTCGACGGCATCTGGGAGGAACTGGGCCTGCCCCGGAACGGCACCCCGGTCGAAGGCTGAAGCGCCCCGCCGCTCCCGGCCGGACTCCCACCGGTCCGGGGCGCCCCGCGGCCCCGAGGCCGTCCCGGACCTGACGCGAGGAGGTTGTGTGTCCCTGTCCCTGTCCCTGGCTTCCGTGCTCCGGGAGGCCGCGCTGCGCCGCCCCGAACACCCGGCGCTGGTCCAGCACGGCCAGGAAATGACGTACCGGGACCTGTGGCGACGGGCCCGGTGCTACGCCGCTGCGCTGACCCGTACGGGAATCCGCCCTGACGACCGGGTGGCGGTGCTGATCGGCAACGACGTCGTCTTCCCCGCCGCCTACTTCGGCGCGCTGGCCGCGGGCGCCGTCGTGGTTCCGGTGAACGGCCTGCTGAAGGCCGAGGAGATCGCGTACATCCTGCGGGACGCCGAGTGCGCGGCCCTGATCTGCGCCGGCCCGCTGCTCGGCGAGGGCCGGCCGGCGGCGGAGGCGACCGGTACCCGGCTGCTGACGGTGGGCGCCGGCGAACTGCCCGGCGCACTCGCGCTGGACAGCCTCGCCGAGGCCACCGAGCCGGTCGCCGCGGCCGTGCCTCGCGCCCCGGCCGACCTGGCCCTGGTGCTCTACACCTCCGGGACCACGGGCCGCCCCAAGGGCGCGATGCTCACCCAGCTCAACGTGACGATGAACGTGCAGATCGGCATGGAGTCGCCGTTCGCCTTCGGGCCCGACGACGTGCTGCTGGGCTGCCTGCCGCTGTTCCACACCTTCGGCCAGATCTGCGGCATGGCCACCTGCTTCCGGGCCGGCGCCACGATGGTGCTGATGGACCGCTTCGAGGCAGGCGAGGCGCTGCGCACGATGACCGCCTACGACTGCACAGTGCTGATGGGTGTCCCCAGCATGTACATCGCGCTGCTGGACGCCGCCGGGAAGGACCCCTGCCGGCCTCCCCTCGACCGCGCCTACAGCGGTGGTTCGGCACTCCCGGTGGCCGTGCTCGAACGGTTCGAGGAGGTCTACGGCTGCCGGATCTACGAGGGGTACGGACTCACCGAGACGTCCTCGTCGGTGGCCTACAACCAGCGTGCCTGGCCGACCCGGCCGGGCACGGTAGGAATGCCGCTGTGGGGTACGGAGGTGGAGATCGCGCGCTCCGACGTCGAGGACCGGATCGAGCTGCTGCCCGCGGACGAGGTCGGCGAGATCGTCGTACGCGGCCCCGGCGTGATGGCCGGCTACCTGGGCCGCCCCGAGGCCACCGCCGCGGCCCTGGTCGACGGCTGGTTCCGCTCGGGTGACCTCGGGGTCAAGGACAAGGACGGCTATCTGTCGGTGGTCGACCGCAAGAAGGACATGGTGCTGCGCAACGGCTACAACGTGTACCCCCGCGAAGTGGAGGACGTGCTGATGCGGCACCCGGCGATCGCCGAGGTGGCGGTGATAGGGGTGCCGCACGAGCGCTACGGCGAGGAGGTCTGCGCGGTGGTGCGCACGGTTTCCGGTGTCCGGCCCGGAACCGCGCTGGGCGCGGAGATCGTGGCATGGAGCCGGGACCGGCTCGCCGGGTACAAGTACCCGCGCAGAGTGGAGTTCGTCGACGGCTTCCCGCTCGGACCCAGCGGCAAGATCCTGAAGCGCGAACTGGCCGCCCGGCTGAGCGGCTGAGCGGTGGCGGGCGGCGCGGCACAGCCCGGCGCGCCGGGCCGTGCGCGCGTTCAGATGGCGAGCAGGCCGTCGTCCATGGCCCGTACCACCGCCAGGGTGCGGTTGGGGCAGTTCAGCTTGGCCAGGACATTGCCGACCAGCCGCTTCACCCCGTGCTCGGAGATCAGCAGACGGCGCGACACCTGCTTGTTGCTCAGCCCCTCGGCCAGCAGTCGCAGCACCTGGAGCTCGCGCGGGGTCAGCGCGACCCCGGCGGGGCCGCGCAGTGCTCCCGGCACGGCGGCCGGGGCCGGGCGGCCGTCGGCGGCCGACCGGCTGATCAGCCGCCGGGCCAGGCCGGCGGAGACCGCGAACTTCCCCGCCAGCACGTCCGCCACCGCGTCGGCCAGGGTGCCCGGGTCCAGTTCCGCCCAGTCGAGGAAACCGTGCACCGGGCAGTTCCCGAGCCGCGGTACCTCCGCCGCCTCCGGCCCGTCCACCAGGAGCACCAGCCTGGCTCCCCGGGCGCACACCGCGCGCACCGCGCCGAGCACGGGCTCGGCGGCCAGGTCGCCGGCCGCGGCGAGCACCGCGTCGACCGGGTGCCCGTCGCGGTGGCTGCCGTCGTGGCCCGCTCGGACCGTGTCGAGGCCGGGGACGGAGTGCAGCATTCCTTCGACGGCGTAGCGGTGGATCGTGTCCTCGATGACCACAGCGACGCGCCGTACGGCGTCGTTCGCCTGACTTGCCAATGTTCGCTCCTTCGGATGTTCTGACGGGCCGTCAGGGGCAGGGGGTCAGTTCGATCCGGCCTTCGGCGATCTCGGCGCCGAACTGGTGCAGGCCCACGCGGACGTCGGCCCGGCCGTCGGTACCGGGGGTGGCCTCCGCCACGTACTCCAACGGCCCCTCGAACTCACCGAAGTCGGCGAAGGTGGCCGTCAGACCGGTCAGGGCGGCCACCGGCGAAGGCAGCAGGCCCGCGCCGCAGGCCGCGAGCAGTCCGGCCTGGCGGAAGCCCTCCACGATGAACGGACCGGGCACATGGTCGTAGTCATGGTCGAAGTACGACGGATGGTCCCGGTCCATGACCATCGGATAGCGCAGCAACCCCGCCGGGAAGGACGTCGTACCCGGCGCGCCGACCACGACGTTGCGTTCGTCACGGCGCCCCACCCGGGCGGCCGGCACCGGAGTGGCGGGCTGCCACGACGGGACGGCGGCCAGGGGCTTGCGCGACCGCTGGAAGGCGCGCAGCGCCTCGTAGTCGCCACGCGACAGGAACACCACGTCACCGCTGACGGTCATCGCCGTGGTGCCGTCGATCTCCACCTCGCCGTCGACGCGCATACTGCCCAGATCGCCGCCACGGAACTCCTTGTGACCGATGCGGTAGCGCAACAGGCCCTGCAGCGGCCACCGCCGGTCGTCCCGGTACGGCTCCAGGCCCGCGGTCACCCGGAACTCGAACCGCTGCAGGCTGAACGGCAGGTCCAGCGCGATGCCCAGATACCGGTGGACGATGACGAAGCAGCCCTGGCGGGCGGCCTCGGCGGTGGCGAAGGGATCGTGGTGGGCGGTCAGCCGGTCCCCCCACAGCGCGTGCGCCCGCGGAATCTGCCAGGCCAGCAGGAAGGTGTCGGGGCCGGCCGGTGAGGAGTCGGTGATGAAGACCTCGCCGACCGCCCGGCGGTGCGCGATGGCCCGTGGCACGGTCCGGTCGAAGGTCAGGCGCTCCCGGACCCGCTGCGGCTCCATGGTGTCGTTGATGGTCATGTCGTACCGCCTTCGGACAGAGGGGTGGTTCGTCGGCCGGGCACGTCCGCGCGGGCCGGTGTCGCTTCGAAGTCCGGGCGGAACGCGGACCAGCGGCGGCGGGCCTCGTCGCGCAGCGTCGTGCCCACCTCCTTCGCGAAGTCCCAGCCGCCGCGCTCGGGGCCGGCCAGCCGACGGGCCGTCGCCGACAGCACCCGGCCCGGGGTCAGCACGTCGGCCGGACTGAGGTGATGGCTGAACAGCCGCAGGAAACGGTCGATGTCACCGTCGCCGTACAGCTTCGCCACCACCTCGGGTACGACGGCGGGCAGCGGGCCCACTCGGCCCAGGTCGTTGGCGAGCCCGTAGAAGGGCGCGTAGTGCCGGTCGCGCCAGCGTGCGAACTCGGCGGTGGCCCGGTCGATCCCCGTGTCGGATCCGCGCAGCGCCCTCAGTACCGCCGGCACCAGCCGCTCGACCTGACGGAAGGCGTCACCGATGCCGCGCCCGGCCGCCGGGTCCTTGAAATGGCCGGCGTCCCCGATCAGCACCCAGCCGGGGCCGGACGACTCCCGGAAATAGCCGTCGAACCGCAGGATGCCGTAGATCTTCTCGGCGATCCTGGCCTCGGCCAGCACCTCCGCCACCGGCTCGCAACTGCGCACGTGCTCCATGAGAGAGCGCCGCCGGTCCCGGCGGAACCGCTCCTTCTCATGGTTCTGCGGGGACACCCCCACGATGTACAGGCCGTGATCGGCGGGCCCGGCGAAGATGTGCCGGTCCTCCCAGCGGTGCAGCACGAAGGTGGGCGTGACGGTGAGGTCGGCGCCCTCGAAGTAGGTCCAGTAGTACCAGCGTTCGTTGGGTGTGACGTTGTAACGGCGGGCGCCGCGCAGCCTGGCCACGGTGGACTCGCGGCCGTCGGCGCCGACCACCAGCCGGGCCCTGATCCGGGACTCCACACCGTTCCTGACGAACCGGACCCCGGACACCCGGCCCTGTTCCTCCAGGAGCCCCGTCACCTTGGTGCCCATCCGGAGGTCGGCGCCGGCGCCGGCCGCCGCCTCGGCCAGGATCGGGTCGAGAACCACCCGGCGGATGCACGCGGCGCCGCCCACGTAGCCGTCGAAGGACGGGAAGTCGGCGGTGAACCGGAAGTCGTTCAGCCGGGTGTCGCTGCGCGTCATGAACTGCGCCTTGGTGTCCTGGATCCGGCCCAGCACGCCGAGGCGGTCCAGGAACGCCAGCGAATCGGCCTGCAACACGTTGGAGGACAGCGTGGGCTGGGGAAACACCGCCTGTTCGAGTACGGCGACCTTCACGCCGCGCCGGGCGAGCAGGGTGGCCATCGGCGAACCCGCCACCCGCGCACCCACCACCACCACGTCGAACTGCTCGGCCACAACGGACTCCTCGGGGTTGGCTGGGGCGGCCTCACGGCAGCCGGACGACTTGGGCGGCGTAGGCGAGACCGGCGCCGAAACCCATCAGCAGGGCCAGGTCGCCCCGCCTGGCCAGGCCCTGCGCGCGCAGCGCGGCAAGAGCCAGCGGCACGGATGCGGCGGAGGTGTTGCCCGCCTCGATCACATCGCGGGCGCACACCGCGTCGTCGCGCAGACTCAGCGACCGGGCCAGCGACTCCACGATGCGCAGGTTGGCCTGGTGCGGTACGAACACGTCGATGTCGCCCGCGCCGACTCCGGCGTTCTTCATGGCCCGCTGGGCGACCTCGGTGAGCTGCGAGATCGCCCAGCGGTACACGGCGGGGCCCTCCATCAGCAGCGCGGGCGCGGCACCCCGCTCGGGCCGGCCGGCCGGAGCACCCGTATGGGACATCCGGATGACGTCGCTCTGGGACCCGTCCGAGCCCCAGGCCACCGGACCGATCTCCGGGGTGTCGGCGGGACCGACCACCGCGGCGCCGGCGCCGTCGGCGAACAGGAACGCCGTCGACCGGTCGCCGGGATCCACGATGTCCGTCATCCGCTCGGCCCCGATGAGCAGCACCCGGCCGGCGCTCCCGGTGCGGACCAGGTCGCCGGCGAGCCCGAGGCCGTAGCAGAAACCGGAGCAGGCCGCGCCGATGTCCAGTGCCGCCGGGGACGGGAGGTTCAGCCGGGCACCGACCTGCGCCGCCAGCGACGGGGTGATCAGCCGGTAGGACATGGTGGCGACGAGCACCGCGTCCACCTGGCCGGGGGAGACGCCGGCATCGGCGAGCGCGGCGGCCCCGGCGGCCTCGCACATGGCGATCAGGCTCTCCTCGGCGGAGGCGAACCTGCGGTTGCGGATCCCGGAGCGGGCGACGATCCACTCGCTGCTGGACTCGATCGACCGGCAGATCTCGTCGTTGCCGACCACCCGGGTCGGCCGGTACGTGCCGAAGCCCTCGATGCGGCTGTGCCGCAGCGCGGGCGGGCATTCCAGTGGTGCGGCCATGCCGTGCCCCTTCTTCCGTCGTGGTGGTGGCGGTCAGCCGGACAACCGCCGCCGGATCACGTCCAGCACGTGGTCCTCGTGGTCGGTCACGGCGAAGTGACCACCGGTCAGCCGGTGGCTCTCGCAGTCGGCGCCGGTGTGCCCGCGCCATCTCTCCAGGCCTGCGGCGGGCACCGTGCCGTCCCGGTCCCCCGCGAAGACGGTGACCGGGACGTCCAGCGGCGGCCCCGGCCGGTAGACGTAGGAAGCGGCCAGTTCGAGGTCCGCGCGCAGTACGGGCAGGAAGTACGTGACCAGTTCGGGTACCGCCCGGACCTCTGCGGGGATCCCGTCGTAGCGCCGGTCGATCTCCTCGACCAGCGCCGTGTCGTCCGAAGGGATCGGCGGTGTCTCACGGACGTCCGGCGCCGCGCTGGCGGCGGCGACCAGGTGCACCGGACCGCCGCCGCGGCGGCCGAGCTCGCGGGCCACCTCGAAGGCGAGCATCGCGCCCAGGCTCTGCCCGAACAGCGCGTACGGACCCGGCACCGCCGCGGTCACCGCGGTGGCGAACTCCTCGACCAACGGTTCCCACCGGTTGGCGAAGGGCTCGCCCGTCCGGGTGGCCCGGCCGGGCAGTACCGCGCTCCACACCTCGATGCCGGGGGCGAGCCGCTGCGCCCAGCGCCGGAAGGCGGCCGGGCCGGCGCCGGAGTGCGGGAAGCACACCAGACGCATCCGGGCGGCGGGTTCCGGCCGGGCCCGCACGAGGAGCGCGCCCGACTCGGGAGGGGGCGCCGGCGCCATGACGGCGGCCGGCCGGGAGCCGTGCGGTACAGAGTTCATGAGGCGTCACTTCCGGTGCGAAGGTCGTCGTGCGGATCCCGCGGTTCCAGGGCCTGGGCGACCGTCCGGGCCAGGGCCAGGGGGGTGCCGTCCTCCAGCAGAGCCTGGAGCGGTACGGCGACCGCGAAGTCCCGTTCGATGCGGTTCTTGAGCTCAACCAGCGCCAGGGAACTGAGTCCGAGCGCGGTCAGCGGCCCGTCGGCCGGCACCGGCGCGGCGCTGTCCGTGTCGAGGGCCTCCGACAGTCGGTCGAGGATGTACGCGGCGACGATGGCCTCCAGTTCGGCGGGCGACCGCCCGGCCGCCGGCGGCGCGGCCACGGACGCCGCACCGTCGTCGGCGCCCACGGGAGCGGTGGCCGCCGAGACCCTCTCCAACGGAAGCCAGTGCCGTCGCCGCTGCCAGGGGTAGGCGGGCAGCGGCACATGCCGGGCGGGCGGTGGCAACACCGCCTCCCAGCGCACGGAGAGACCAGCCTCGTACAGCTCGCCGAGAGCCTTGTCCAGGCACTCCCGTGCGGACATGTCGCGCCGCAGGCTGCCCGTGACGGTGTACCGCGGGCCCGGGGCCCGTTCCAGCGTCGCGCCGATGTCCCGGAGCAGCACCGGGTGCGGCCCGATCTCCAGGAACACGGTCACGCCGTCCCGGGCCAGCGCCTGCACGGCGGCGCCGAACAGGACGGTGCCGCGCAGGTTCCGTCCCCAGTGGACGTGGTCCAGCTGGTCGGCACGCACCCGGTCACCGGTGACGGTGGAGTAGTGCGGCACGCCGCCGCCGCGCGGACGCAGGTGGCGCAGGCCGTCGGCGAGCCGCCGGTCGGCCCCGTCCAGCAGCGGGCTGTGGAAGGCGTACTGCACCGGCAGCCGCCTGGTCCCGGCGTCCGGACCCACGAGGGACTCCAGGAGGGCGATCTGGTCGGGATCCCCGGCGACGACGGTGGAACGCGGGCCGTTGACGGCGGCCAGGCCGATGCGGTCACCGGCCTTCTCGACGAGCCCCGCCACCTCCTCCGCCGACAGGGCGATCGCGGTCATCGCACCGCCCCTCGCGTGTGCCTCGGTGATCCGGGCCCGGGTGACGAGCAGGTCGAGGGCCTCCTCGCGGTCGAGGGCGCCGGACACCCGGGCGGCGACGATCTCGCCCATGCTGTGCCCGGTCACGGCATGGGGCTCCACACCCCAGGACCGCCACAACGCGGCGAGGCCCAGTTGGAGGACGGCGATGCAGACCTGGGCCACCTCGGTCTCGTGCAGCCGGCCGGCCCCCTCGGGCTTGGCGAGTTCCTCCAGCACCGACCAGCCGGCCAGCTTCCGGACCACGGCGTCGCACGCCTCTGCCTCGGCTCGGAAGACGGGCTCCTCGTCGAGGAGCCGGCCGCCCATGCCGGTCCACTGGGTGCCCTGGCCGCTGAAGACGAAGGCGACGCGCGGCCCCGCGGCCCGTGGGCGGAGGAACTCCGTGCGGACCGCGGCCAGTTCGCGGGCCAGCGCGGTGGCGGAGTCGGCGCCGGCGACGAGCCGGACGGCGTGGTGGTCGCGGCTCGTCGCCGCGGCCGCGCAGAGTTCCTCGGCGGCGCGCGGGTCCAGCCCGGCCAGCCGTCGCGCGTAGACGGCGGCGAGGGCGCCGAGCGCCGGGCCGCTGCGGGCCGACAACGGCAGCAGCAGCCGGCCACGCAGCGGACCGGCCGGCTCGTTCTGTGACCGCGGGGCCCCGGTGACCGGGCCTTCCAGCACGACGTGGGCGTTGGTGCCGCCGAAGCCGAACGAGCTCACGGCACCGAGACGGCGCTCGGCGCCCGGCAGCGGGGACAGCGCGGTGGGGATCGTCAGCCGGCTGTCGCCCAGGTCGATCTCCGGGTTGAGCCGGTCCAGATGAAGGTTCGGCGGCACCTGACCGTGCTCCAGGACCAGGATCGTCTTGAGCAGCCCGATGATGCCCGCCGCCGCCTCCTGGTGGCCGAAGTTGGTCTTCACCGCGCCGATCGCGCAGGGCCGGTCGCCCTCGCCGTAGACCTCGCGCAGCGCCTCGGTCTCGATGGGGTCGCCGAGCCGGGTGCCGGTGCCGTGCGCCTCGACATAGAGCACGTCCCGTGCGTCGGCCCGTGCGTCGGCCAGCGCCCGGCGCAGCAGCGCGGCCTGGGCGGTGGGGCTGGGCGCGGTCAGGCCGTTGGCACGGCCGTTGTGGTTGACCGCGGTACCCCGGACCAGCGAGCGGACCCGCCGGCCGGCCGCGTGGGCGTCGGAGCGGCGCTCCAGCAGGAGCATGCCGCAGCCCTCGGCGCGGACGATGCCGTCCGCGGCCGCGTCGAAGGTACGGCAGCGCCCGGCGGACGCGGTCGGCAGTACCTTCTCCGTGGCCGACATCGCGGCTTCCGAGAGCACCACGTTGACTCCGCCCACCAGCGCGAAGTCGCACTCGCCCGCGCGCAGCGACCGGACCGCCAGGTGCAGGGCGACCAGGGAGGAGGAGCAGGCGGTGTCGACCGCCAGACTCGGGCCGTGCAGATCCAGCAGATACGACAGCCGGTTGGCGGCGATGGTGTGGGCGCCGCCCGGCGCGGTGTAGGCGTTGATGGCGGCCTGCCCGGACAACTGCGCCGTCAGGTAGTCGCCGCCGTAGAGGCCGAGGAAGACCCCGGTGGGACGGTCCCGGAGGCGTTCGGCGGGCAGCCCCGCGTCCTCGACGGCCTCCCAGGCCGCCTCCAGCACCAGCCGCTGCTGCGGATCCATCCGGTCGGCCTCCGCCGCGTCGATGCCGAAGAACTCGGCGTCGAAGCCGTCGACCCGGTCGAGTTGCCCGGCCCAGCGGCCCGTGCGGCGGCCACCGCCGTCACGGCGGCCCTCGGGGTCGTCCAGCCACGGGGTCACCGTGTCGGTACCGGAGCGCAGCACCCGCCACAGCCCGTCGAGGTCCTCGACACCGCCGGGCGCGCGCACCGCTGCCCCGACCACGGCGACGGGCTCCTCAGCGCGCTCCACGGCGGCCAGCCGGGCCCGGGCGTCCTTGAGCTGACGCAGTGCCTGCTCCAGCAGCCTGCGCTGGTCGGTCGCGGTCGGCACGCTCATTCCTCCCCTTCCGCTTCGAACGCGTCCAGTTCCGCGGCGAGCAGCGCCGCCACCTCGGCATCGTCCAGGTGCGCCAGGCCGGTGTCCGGGTCCGGCCCCGGAGCCGTCGCCCCGGGCGGTACCAGCGCGGCGCCCCGGCCGTCTGATGCGTTCCGTTCGCCGGTCGTCGGCGTGTCGCCGGGCAGCAGCCGGGACAGCACCTGGTCGGCGAGCGCGCCCACCGTGGGATGGGCGTACACCAGCGTCGCCGAGAGCCGGATGCCCAGCGCTGACTCCAGCCGGCCCCGCAGCTCGATCGCCATCAGCGAGTCCAGGCCCATGCTGTGGAAGGGTGCGTCGGCCGCGACCGTGCCGGGCCGCGCGCTGAGCACCTGGGCGACCTGGTCGGTGAGGAAGTCCACCATCGCCTGCCGGCGCTGTGCCGGGCTGCCGGCGGCCAGGATCTCCGCGTCCACCGTGCCGGGCCGCGCGCCGGCAGTGCCCGGCAGACCGTCCTGCCAGGCCGTCAGCAGCGGGGCGAGCAGTTCCCGGGCGGACGGCCACACACCCGCCGCGGCCAGTCGGGCCGGGTCGAGGGCGGTGGCGGCGAGCTGCGGACGGTCGCCGCACAGGGCCGCGTCCAGCAGTTCGAGCCCCGTGCCGGGATCCAGCGGCGGTACGCCCCGTGCGGCGAGCCGGTCGGTGCCGCCCCCGGTCGCCGCGAGGCTCGCACCGGCCCAGGTGCCCCAGGCGATGCTGTGCGCCGGCAGCCCGAGGGCGGTCCGGCGGCAGGCCAGCGCGTCCAGAAAGGAGTTGGCGGCCGCGTAGGCCCCCTGCCCCGGGGAACCGATCAGGCCCGCGAGGGAGGAGAACAGCACGAAGAATTCGAGCGGTTCGTCCCGGGTGAGCTCGTGCAGGTGCCAGGCGCCGACCGCCTTGCCCGCGAAGGCACGGGCCAGGTCCCGCGGCGCCAGGTCCGGCAGCAGCGCGTCGGCCAGGACTCCGGCCAGGTGCACGACCCCGCCGACGGGAGGGCGGGCCGGGCCCGCGTCGGGGTGCGGACCGTGCAGCGCGGTGCGCAGGCTGTCCGCGTCGGAGACGTCGGCCTGGGCGACCCGGATGTCGCAGCCCCCGGCGCGGAGTTCGGCCAGCTGCCGGGCGGCGGACTCGGAGGGGGCGCTGCGGCCGATCAGCAGCAGGTGACGGGCGCCCCGGCCGGCCAGCCGGCGGGCCACCCGCATGCCCAGCTCGCCGAGGCCGCCGGTGAGGACGTAGACGCGGTCGGCGCGCAGTGCGCGCGTGCCGGCCAGCGGATCGCGGGCGGCCTCGCGCAGCACCGGCGCGGTGAGCTCGCCGGCGCGCACGGCCACCTGCGTGCAGGGCTCGGCCGCCAGGAGCGCGGCGGTGGCCGCGTCCAGGTCCCGGGGGGCCGGGTCGCGGTCCAGGTCGATCAGCGAACAACCCGGTGCGGGGAACTCGTTGGCGACGGTCCGGCCGAGTCCCCACAGCCCGGCCCCCGTGGGCAGTTCGTCCCCGGCGGCGCCGGTGGGGACCTGGGTGCCCGCGGTGAGCAGCCACAACCGGGGAGCGGCGTGCCGCCATCGTCCGCCGGTCACCGCCCGGACCGGTTCCAGGGCGTCCGCCGTGCGGTCCGCCTCGTCCTGCGCGGTGGCCCCCGGCCGCACCGCGGCGGCCCTGGTGTCGACGATGCCGCGCAGTGGTCCGTCCTCTTCGGCGGTGGTCAGATCGCCGAAGCCCGAGTCCGCGCCGGGCCGGCGGGTCGCGCAGTGCGCGCCGGCCCGGGTGAGCCGTTCGGCCAGGCCGGCCGCGGTCCCCAGGGACGCCTCGTCGGCCAGGAGCAGCCAGCGGCCGGGGTCCGGCGCTGCGGGCCCGGTGTCGTACGGCGTCCAGCGCACCTCGTACAGCCGGCCGTCCTCGGGCCGGCGCCGCGGGGCGGTGAGCCGGATCCGGAGACCGGTCGCGGACCAGACGCGGGTTCCGGTGTCGTCGAGCACCGTGACGTCGGCGACGATCCGCTCGTGACCCGCCTCCAGGATCCGGGCGTGGCACCAGCCGGTGCGCAGGGGGGTGCCCTCGGTGGCGCTCCACACGGTGTCCGCGCCCACCGGCAGGGGCAGCGCGTCCTGCCGGCCGGTCCCGGCGGTCGCGGCGGCCACGGTGTGCAGACACGAGTCGAGCAGCGCCGGGTGCAGCGGCGGCGCGCCGGCGTCCAGCCCCTCGGGCAGCCGGACGCGGCCGAGTGCCTCGCCGTCACCGACCGCCAGCCGTTCGAGGCCCCGGAACCGGGGTCCGTACCGCAACCCGGCCGCCTCCAGCCGCCGGTAGTGGCCGTCGGCCGGCACCTCGGTGGCGCAGCGGGCCCGGACCTCGTCCAGGTCGCCGGACGGCCCGAGGGGAGTGCCGCCGGGCGCCTCGCCGAGCACGCCCTCCGCGTGGGTCACCGGGCGGCCGTCGGACGGGCAGGAGACGACGGTGAAGTGCTCCCGGCCGTCCGGACCGGGCCGGACGGCGATCTGCAGCGGCCGTTCCCGGCCCTCGTCCAGCAGCGGATACGGCTGGGCGAACGACACCTCGTGCAGTGCCACCGGCCTGCCCTGCGCCGTCTGCGCGGCGGCCTGGACGGCGGCGGTCAGCCAGTAGGCCCCGGCGACCAGCGGGACGTCCTCGACCACGTGGTCGAGGAGTTCGGGCGCGCTCTGCGGGCCGAGCGGCAACTCCCACAGCCGCAACGCCGGTTCCGTTCCCACCGGGACACGCGCGCCCAGCAGCCGCCCGCCGGTCCGGCGGGCGGACGTGGGGCGTCGGCCGTCGCCGAGCCGTGCGATCGGGAAGTGCCGGTGCCGCCAGCCGTGCCGGGGCAGCGGGGTGTGCCGGGCGGGCCCCGGGTGAAGCGCGCTCCAGTCGACGGGCACGCCCGCCGTGTACAGCGTGCCCAGCGCGGTCAGCAGGGAGCGTGGTTCGTCCTCGTCGCGGCGGAGCGAGGAGACCACGAGGGCCTCGGTGAGGCCGCTCTCGTCGAGGTGGTCGGCGACCGGCCGGGCCAGTACCGGGTGCGGGGCGATCTCCACGAAGGTGTCGCAGCCGTCCGCGAGCAGCCGCCCCAGGGCGGGGCCGAAGCGCACCGGGGCCCGGACGTTGGTCACCCAGTAGTCGGGGCCGAGTTCGTGCCCGCGCACCGCTTCGCCGGTCACGGTGGAGTACAGCGCGACGTCGCAGTCCTGGGCGGTGAGCGCGGCGAGCGCGGCGCGCAGCCGCGGCTGGAGGGGTTCGACCTGGGGGCTGTGGGCGGCGAACTCCACCGAGATCCGACGGGCGAACACCCCCTGGGCGTCCAGGCGCGCCACCACCTCGTCCAGGGCCGCCGGGGTGCCCGACAGCACGGTGGCGCGCGGGCCGTTGAGCGCCGCGACGGACAGTTCGTGCGTCCGGCCCGTGATCAGCGCGGCCGCCTCGTCCTCGCCCAGTTCGACGAGTACCAGCCCGCCGAGCCCGGAGATCTCGGTGAGCAGCCGGCTGCGTTCGCACACCACCGCGGCAGCGTCGGCCAGGGTGAGCGCGCCGGCCGCCCGGGCCGCGGCGATCTCGCCCATGCTGTGGCCGATCACCGCCGCCGGCCGCAGCCCCCACGCACGCCAGGTCTCGGCCAGGGCGACCTGCATCGCGAACAGAGCGGGCTGGACCTCGGCGGTGCTCTCGGCGACCAGACCGTGCTCGTCGCTCCACAGCGAACGCCCCAGATGGCGGGCGATCGCGGCGTCCGCCTCCCGGACGGCCGAACGGAAGACGGGCACGGTCAGGGCGAGCCGGCGCCCCATGCCCGCCCACTGAGACCCCTGCCCGGGGAAGACCAGCGCCACCTTCGGCCGGTGCCGGGCCGTCCGGCGGCCCGGCACGGCGTACGCGCTTCGTTCGCCGGCGGCGAGCGCGTCGAGCGCCTCGGCGGCCTCCTTCGCGTCCGCGGCGACCACCGCGGCCCGGTACGGGGCATGCTCGGTGCGATGAGCGGCGGCCGCGCCGAAGCGGGCCGGCCAGCCGGGGTCGCCCGTGGCCGACCGGGCCTGGGCCGCCCAGGCGGCGGCCCGTCGCGGCAACGTGTCGGCGGAGCGGGTGGAGAGGGGGATCAGCCGAGGCGGTGTATGCGCCCCGTCGGCCACGGAGGCGTCGGCGGCCTCGGGGGCCGCTTCGGGTGCGGCGGACAGCACCAGATGGGAGTTGGTTCCGCCGAAGCCGAACGAACTGACGCCGGCCGCGGCCGGGGTGCCGTCCGCCCGCAGCGGCCAGTCGGTGGTGTCGGCGACGACGGTCACCGGGACGCGGTCCAGCCCCAGCAGCGGATTGGCCTGCCGGTAGTGCAGGGTCGGCGGGATCCGCCGGTGGTGCAGGGCGAGCGCGGTCTTGATCAGCCCGGTCACCCCCGCGGCCGCCTCCAGATGGCCCAGGTTGGACTTGACCGAGCCGATCCTGAGGGGGCGTGCGGCCGGGCGGCCCGTGCCGAGTACACCGGCCAGTGCGGCGACCTCGATCGGGTCGCCGACCGCGGTGCCGGTGCCGTGCGCCTCGACATAGCCGACGTCACTGGTGGGCACCCCGGCCGCACGGTACGCGGCACGCAGCACGGCCTCCTGCGACGGGCCGTTCGGCGCGGTCAGCCCGTTCGTCCGGCCGTCCTGGTTGACGGCGCTGCCCTGGATCACCGCGTAGACCCGGTCCCGGTCGGCGACGGCGGCGGAGAGCGGTTTGAGGACCACGACGCCGACGCCCTCGCTGCGCACATAGCCGTCGGCCCGGTGGTCGAAGGGCTTACAGCGCCCGTCGGCGGCCATCAGCCCGCCCTGGCTGAAACTCAGGGCGATGCGGGGGCTGGTGATGACGTTGACCCCGCCGGCGAGCGCCAGCTCGGCCTCGCCGGCGCGCAGCGCCTGGCAGGCCAGGTGCACCGCGACCAGGGAGGACGAGCACGCGGTGTCCACCACCAGGCTGGGCCCGCGCAGGTCGAGGACATAGGACAGCCGGTTCGCGACGATGCTCAGCGCGCCGCCGGTGCCGTCGTAGGGCTGGGCGTCCTCCAACGAGCTGAACACGGCGGTGCCGTGGTCGAAGCTGGACACCCCCATGAAGACGCCGGTGCGGGAACCGGACAGCCGGTCGGGGGCGATCCCGGCGTCCTCCAGGGACTCCCAGGCGACCTCAAGGGCGAGGCGCTGCTGCGGATCCATCCGGGCGGCTTCGCGCGAGGCGACACCGAAGAACTCGGAGTCGAAGCCCGCGACGTCGGCCAGGAAGCCGCCCCAGCGCGCGTTCACCCGCTCCGGGCCGGCCGCGCCGGGATCGTCGAACGCCGTGGGGTCCCACCGGTCGGACGGCACCTCACCGACGGCGTCCACGCCGTCGGTGAGCAACGTCCAGAAGGCCTCCGGCCCTGCGGCACCGGGGACCCGGCACCCGATCCCCACGACGGCGACGGGCTCGGCGGCCTTGGCACCTCGGAGCGGTGCGGTCGGCTCGGCGGCCTCGGCACCGGTCCCCGCGCCGCTCAGCGCGGCCACATGGGCGGAGATCGCGTCGATGTCGGGATGGTCGTAGGCGGCGGTGGGACCGAGTTCGACGCCGGCCCACACCTGGAGCCGGTCGGAGAGTTCCAGTACCTGCATGGAGGACAGACCGAGCGCGGCGAAGGGAAGGTCGGTCGGTATGTCCCCGGCGGGCAGGTGCAGCAGTTCCGCCACGGCCCGGGTGAGCCAGTCGGAGGTCCGGCGTTCCACCGTCATCGGGTGACTCCCTCAAGGGCACGGCCACCCGGCTCCCGGGCCGGAGTGAACTCACCCCGCTCGTAGGCGGTACGGCACCAGGCGCGCTGGATCTTCCCGCTGGACGTCTTGAACGTCGAGGCGGGTGCGACCAGGTGGATGTCGTCGAGCTGGATGCCGTGGTCGGCGCTGACCGCGACGGCCACCTGGCGCCTGATCTGCGCCAGCGTGGGTACGGCCGACGCGGCGGCCTCGTCACCGGTTCGCCAGCTGCCGGACGGCCGGATCACCTCGGCGACCAGAACGACCTGCTCCCGCCCGTCGCGCTCCACCGCGAACGCGGCGCAGCAGCCGGGCCGGATCCAGGGATGGGCCGCCTCGGCGGACGCCTCGATGTCCTGCGGGTAGTGGTTGAGGCCGCCGACGATGATCACGTCCTTGAGCCGGCCCGTGACGTAGAGCTCGCCGTCGAGGAGAACGCCGAGGTCGCCCGTGCGCAGGAAGGGGCCTTCGCCGGTGTCGGCCAGTCGGGCCGCGAAGGTCTCGCGCGTGGCGTCGGGGCGGCCCCAGTAGCCGAGCGGGAGGTCCGCGCCGGACATCCAGATCTCGCCCACGGCACCGTCCTCGCAGCTGCGCAGGGTGGCCGGGTCGACGATGACGAACCTGCGGCTCAGCCGGGCGCGTCCGACGCTGATCATCGTGTAGTCGTCGCCGGGCACCGCCCGTCCCCGGCGCAGTTCCTCGCGGTCGACGTCACGGGTGAGAGGCCGTTGACCGCGTACTCCGCCGGAAGCGACCAGGGTGGCCTCGGCGAGCCCGTAGCCGGTCTGCAGCGTCTCGGGGGCCAGGCCGTGCGGGGCGTACGCCTGGGCGAACGCCTCGAAGGTGGCGGGCCGGATCGGCTCCGCACCGCTGAAGGCCACCTTCCAGCTGCTGAGGTCGAGCTCGGCCCGGTCCTCCTCCAGGACGCGGCTGACGCACAGGTCGTAGGCGAAGTTGGGGGCACCGGAGACCGAGCCTCGGTAGCGGGTGATCGCACGCAGCCAGCGCGCGGGGCGCTGCACGAAGGCGGCCGACGGCATCAGGACCAGATGGGCGCCCAGGTAGCACGACTGCAGCACTTTCCCGATCAGGCCCATGTCGTGGTACAGCGGAAGCCAGGACACGATCACGTCCTCGGAGGTCATCCCCATGACAGCGGAGAACATCTCCTCGTTGCGCAGCAGCGCCCGGTGACTGACCATCACTCCCTTGGGCAGCGAGGTCGATCCGGACGTGTACTGGAGGAAGGACAGGTCCTCGGCCCGGATGCGCGGCGCCCGGTAGCCGGCCGCCTCGCTCACCGGCACGGTGTCGACCTCGATCCACTCCAGCGCCGCCAGCTCCGGTGAGAACTCCCGGATCGGTTCGTGCAGTGCGGTGCCGCTGCCGGTCAGGACGGCGCGGGCGCCGCAGTCCTGGGCGATCGTCCGCAGGGTGGTGACCTTGCGCGGATTGCGCAGCGGGAGGGGAGGGGCGACGGGGACCGCGACGACACCGGCGTACTGGCAGGCCATGAAGGCCCGGATGAAGTCGGTGTTGTCGACGGCGAGGACCAGCGCCCGGTCGCCGGCCCGCAGTGAACGCTGCAGCCGAGCTGCGGTGGCCCGCGCCATCAGGTCGAGCGCACCATGAGTCAGGACGTCGGATTCGTCATGGCCGTTGCCCAGGATGGTGTAGGCGGTCTCCGTACCTCGCTGCTGTGCGTTCTCCGACAGCAGCGCGGAGATGTTCGGAGCCTTCAATGGCGTTTCCAATTTCCCGCTCCCATAGGTACTCGAAGACGGCACGGCCATATCGCACAGCAAAACGGCTGGGCGCAGTTGCCGCGCAGTGAGATACGGATTCGTTCCCACCCGGCGTCGACACCGCATGGCCCCGTGCGGGCCCGGCGCGGAGCCCGCGCGATCGTCCCGGAAAGCCGCGTTCGAATGACTTGGCTCGGACTCGTCCGCCTACCGGGCGGACACCTTCGCGACGATATCCGTCCGCTACGTCCGGCGTCAACTTCATTCGGAGAATTCCGTGTCCACGGCTTTCCGGTGACTTAAGCGGCGGGGCATTTCGGTGACTTAAGCGGCGGGCTATTTCGGTGACTTAAGCGGCTGGAATGTACGGCGACTCAGGGGAAGCGATTGTTGGACAGCTTCCGCATGGCACCGTAGAGCAGCAGATAGCCCCACAGCTCCTGCTCGATCATTTCCGGGGAGCGGGAGCGGAACGCCTTCTTCGGCGACCGCCGCAGGGCGTGGAGCTGGTCGGCGGCCCGCAGGAAGGACCAGCGGTCCGTGTGCACGCCGCGCAGCTCTGCGGCCGGCGCCACGGCGGGGTCCAGCAGGGTGGTGGCCAGCCGTGGACCGCCGCTCGGGCAGGCGTCGATCACCCGCACTCCGACCGCGGGCGCGGCCGGGTTCTCGGGGTGCGGCATCCGGTACAGCCAGGAGCCGTCCGGCAGCCGGCTGACCGGCCGGGCGGGCAGGGAGTCGTCGGCGACGCTCCAGAGCAGGTCGACGCCCCTGGCCACGGCGGTGTGCCAGAGCCGGGGGCAGGCGTATTCGCGGTCGGCGAGGAGCAGATCGCCCAGGCCGAGCCGGCGCAGGAGCCCTTCGGCCGCCACCTCCAGGCCGGCCTCGGCCGGGAGGATCTCGGCGTCCAGCAGCATCCCGGTGCCTTCCTCGGCCAGCACACTCACCCGCAACGCGGACGAGGCCCCGGCCGGCTGCCCGTGGTCCGCGGCGGCCGTGTCGGGGAAGTCGGAGGCGTTGGTGACCCTGCCGTCCAGCGTGCGCAGCCGCCAGCCCCGGTAGCGGGTGCCCTGGCCGCCGCCCGGCGCGGGCTGCCGGGCGGCGTCGGCGAAAAGCGCTTTCATGGGCTCGACGCCCAGCCGCATCCGGGCCCGTGACACGGCTGCGGTGGAGGGCACCGTGCCGAGTTTCAGCGCCTGGCCCGGAATGGTCATGGGCAGGCTCTCGGCCAGGAGCCGGGCCACCGACTCGTACGACTCGTTCGGGAAAAGGCACATGATCAGCACGAAGTAGACCATGATCTGCGGTGGCAGCAGACGGTTGCGAACGCCCAGCCGGCCGCACCTGCGGATCGCCCGCTCAATCATCTCCGGCGGATAGACCAGGGCCAGCATCCCGATCGCCAGCCGGTCCGATAAGCGCTCCTCGGTTATCTCGTTCATCATTTCTCCCCCGTGACTCCGGCGACGAAATCCCACCGCCGGACAGAATTTCCTGTTCCGCTTCCTCTTCCTCTTGCTGTTCGGGCCGTGACGCGCCGGGCCGGGTCTCCGACCCAAGCCGTCTACCTGCGTCCTCGGCAGCTTCTCCGTGCGTCCCTTTCGGAATCAAGTGGCGCCGCTGAATCGGCGCAACCGGAATTCAGGACATCCTAGATCTCGCGGCCGCGCGCCGGCGTCGGCGGATCCCGCTGCTCGGCCGACGCGGTGGCGGCAGCGGTCCGCCCCGGCTCGCGGAGCCTGGGCAGGACGACGGTACGCAGGACCAGGAACGTCAGCTCGTGGGCCAGATGGCGACCGGTGAACCCCTGGAGTCTGGCCATCGGACCGGGCACGGCGATCCGCCGGCCCCACCGGGCCGCGCGCAGTCCCGCCCTGGCCACCGCCTCGGGGGTCTGCCACGCGAACCAGGTGCGCTCCTCCAGCTGCTCGGCGCCGCCCACCGTCATGAACTCGGTGCGCACCGGGCCGGGCGCCAGCAGAGTGCAGCTGACGCCGGTGCCGCGCAGTTCGCCGTGCAAGGACTCGGCGAAGGTGTTCACGAACGCCTTCGTCGCGGCGTAGGTGGCCGCGGTCGGCACGGGCTGCATGCCCGCGGTGGAGCCGGTGATGAGGATGCGTCCGCTGCGCCGGGCCAGCATTCCGGGCAGCACGGCGAAGGTGAGATCGTGCACCGCGACGACGTTCACCTCGACCTCCTGCGCCTCGCGCCGCGGGTCGCTGTCGGCCAGCGGTCCGCAGGTGGTGAAGCCGGCGTTGTTGGCCAGCGTGCTGACCTCCAGCGTCGCCAGTTCACGGCACAGGTCGGCCCGCTCCGCGCGGTCGGACAGGTCGCACTCGCGCACCACCACCTCGACGCGGTGGCGTCGGCGCAGTTCGCCCGCCAGGCTCTCCAGGCGGTTCTTGCGCCGGGCCACCAACTGCAGACGATGCCCCCGGGCGGCGAGTTCGCTCGCCAGGGCGGCGCCGATGCCGGACGAGGCACCCGTCACCACCGCCCACCCGCGCCCGGCCGAGCCGGCACGGCGGCCGATCACGACCGCACCGGGGCGTGCTGGGACAGCTCCGCGTCCAGACGGGCGGCCGCCGCGTTGCCGGCCCGGGTGCAGGCCTCGATGGAGACGCCCCACAGGTAGTCACCGGACAGCTCCAGCCCGGGCAGGCTGGCGACCGCGTGCTCCACGTCGGAGAGGAACTCGCCGTGGTAGGGCAGATAGGCGCTGTAGGCGGCGGGCCAGATCTTGCCCACCGACCGGATCGGCCTGGCCCGGCCGACACTCAGGTACCGGGTCAGCCGCCGCTCGGCGTCGGCGACCCAGGTCTCCAACTGCTCCGGGGACAGTTCGGTGTTGCGCGCGCCCCGGCCGCTGAAGGTGTAGCGGACGATGTGCCGGTCGTTCATGCCGTACGAGCCGGCGTTGCTGCACGGCCCGTCGTCGTGGATGGCCAGCGCCCGCACCTGGGAGCTGAAGACGGGCCGGTCGTACTCGACGAGCATCACGCTGGAGGGGTTGTAGCGCACCTCGGACAACCGCTTGCTCAGGCCGGGCAGTTCGTCGCGGACGATGTCCGCCGCGCTGTAGGCGGGCACGGCCACGACCACGCCGGCGTACTCGGCGTCCTGCGCCTCCTTGCCGTGCTCCGCCAGCCGGACCCCGGCCAGCCGTCCACCGCGCACCAGCAGGCCCTCGACGGTGGTGTTGAGCCGTACGTTCACGCGTCGGGAGAAGGCGTCGAGGGCGGGCTGGACGCTGTCCACGAGCTGGTCGTAGTGGTCGAGCAGGAGAGCCAGGTTGGTGCCGAAGGTGCCCAGGTAGACGTCGTCGGGCTCGGCGCCGTTCATCCGGACCGTCATGGGACGCAGCAGCGACTTGACGATCTTCTCGCTGAAGTGGGCGCTGAGCGGCTCGTGATCGTGACTGCGGGACAGCTCGGTGAAGTACTTCGAGCCCAGGAACTTGTTGGACTCGTCGGCCTGGATCCGGGCCGCCATCGCGGCCAGCCGGACCAGGTCGCGCGGGGTGGCCATCCTGCGGACGCTGGCGAGGGAGCGGCCGCGCCGGGTGCTGTCCAGGGTCAGCACCTCGTCCTCCTTCATCACGGAGGTGTTGATGCCGAAGGACTCCCACGCGTAGGTGCCGAGGCTGTCGAGCCAGGAGCGGAACGCGGTGTAGCGCCTGCCGATGTTCTTGCCGCCCATCATGACCGGCCGGTCGCCCAGACTGGCGATGCCGAAGCGACCGCCCAGCCGGTCGTCCCGTTCGATCACGTCGACCTCGTAACCGGCGCGCTCCAGCTGGAGCGCGGCGGACATGCCCGAGATGCCGCTGCCTACCACCGCGACGCGAACGCCGTCTCCGACTGGGTTTCCCAGCATGGTTCATCACTCCAGGAACGGGTGGGTGGATCAGAGGGGATGATCAGCGCGCTGTTCCTCGAGGGACGGGAGGTCAGCGGGTCTCGGCCTCGGTGGCCGTCCCGGACTGCCAGGCGGGCAGGCGGTTCTCCACGAAGGCGGCCACGTCGCCGCCGATGACCCGGCGGTGGGTCTGCAGGTCCTTGAGATAGCGCCGCAGTGCCGACTGGGTGGAGCGGCGGCTGACCAGGGCGAGGAACAGGGCCCGCTCCATCGCCAGGCCCCGGCCGAGGCCGCTGGAACCGCCGCGGTGCACGGCTCGTTTCACCGCGCGGACCGAGCCGGGCGGCCGCCGTGCCAGCCGGGTGGCGGTCCGGGACGCGTGCCCGGCCACCTCGTCCGGGGGCACCACGTGGTGCACGAGGCCGGCCTCCAGCGCGGCGGCGGGGGTGAACAGCCTTCCTTCCAGGAGCTGTTCGAGCGCCCGGCCGGGCCCGATGGTCCGGGCCAGCAGCTGGCTGCCGCCACCCCCGGGCAGCAGTCCGAAGGCGATCTCCATCAGCCCGATGCCGTACCGGCCGTCGCCCATGATCCGCACGTCGCAGGCGAGCGCCAGCTCGAACCCGCCGCCCAGCGCGGTGCCGTCGATCGCCGCGACGTACACCTTGTCGCTGTTCTGGATCCGGCGCACCACGTCATGGAAGGCGAGCAGCGCCTGAAGCCCGGCCACCGGGGTGTGTTCCAGGAGGCCTCGCATGCCGGGCAGCCGGCCGAGCGCGCCGACCAGGCGCAAGGGTGCGGGGGCGAGCCGCGCGGGCACCTCCATGCCGCCCGCCTCGGCGCCGGCGAGCAGTTCCTCGATGTCGTAGTGGCCGATGAACACTCCGGGCACCGCGCTCGCGAGCACCACCGCGCGCACGGTGGGATCCCGCTCGGCGCGGGCCACCGCGTCGGACAGTTCGGCCAGCAGCCGGCCGGTCATGAAGTTGAACGGCTCGTTGCGCACCCGTACGGTGAGCACGGCGCCGTGCCGTTCCTGTGCCAGCAGACTCATCGTGGACCACCTCCGGTCACGGTCGTTCGACATTGCCTGAAGCCCCCGTTCGCTTGCCCGTCCGGTCACACCGGCTGTTCGACCTCCGCCGTCAGCGCGGCCAGCACCTCGGCCGCCGCGCGTTCGCCGGAGGCCACCGCGCCCTCCATGCCGCCGTAGTCCTTGAGCACGGTCTCCGAGCCCGCCCAGTGGACCGGGCCGGCCGGCTCGGCGAGCATCCGGACCGCGCCGTGCATGGCGCCGATCTCCGGCAGGCCGAAGTAGCCGCCGCGGGACCACGGGTCGGAGGTCCAGTCCTTCTCGAAGTACAGGTCGGGTGCGCCTGCTTCGGGCCCGAAGAGCCGTACGAGGGTGCCGAGCACCGCGCGTCGGCGCTCCCCGGCGGGCAGGACGGCCAGGTCGCGGGCGCGGTCACCGGGGACGAAGCCGACCAGGACGCCGACCGCCCCGTCGCCGGGAGCCGTGTTGTCGAAGACCGCGGTCAGCGGGCCCCGGGAGGTCAGCGCCTTGCCGCTGAGACCGTGCTCCCGCCAGAACGGGGTGCTGTACACCGCCGACACCTTGGTCACCGCGCCCATCGGCAGGCTGCGCAGCGCTGTCGCGCGGTCGTGCGGCAGCCTGGGTTCGAAGGCGATCCGGTCGGCGAGCTGGGGTGCCAGGGCGACCACCGCACGCCGTGCCCGTACCCTGCCGCGGGCGGAGACCGCCTCGACGGTGCCGTTGCCGCGTACCAGTTCGGTGACCGGTGCATCCAGCAGCACACGGTCGCCGAGGCCGGCGGCCAGCCACTGCGCGACGCGGGCCGCGCCGCCCGTGATCCGGTCCTGGATCTTGGTCGTGGTGAGGTTGTCGAAGCGCCCGGTGCTGCCGATGTACATCAGCGCCTGCAACAGGTTGATCCGGTCCGGTGCGGCGCCCCAGAGGGTGGTGAAGGCGAGGTCCAGCAGTTCCCTGCCCTCGCGGCTGCGGACGTTGCGGTCCAGCCACTGGCCCACACTGTGGCCGTCCAGCCAGTCGGCGCGCGGTGCCCGCCAGGGGGCCCGGACCGGGACCGAGCTGACCATCCGGTCCAGCCTGAGGCGGGCCAGGCCGACGTCGAGCAGCGCCGGGAGGTTCAGCGGCGGCAGCGCGCCACGCTGCTTGCGGATCCGGTCCGCGATCTCCATCAGGTCGGTGCCGCCGGAGTGGTTCTGGAAGAGCGGCGCTCCGGCACGCCCGGCGAGCTCGGCCATCCGGGCGTTGCCCCGGGCGAGCCACTGGCCGCCCAGTTCCACCACGGCGCCGTCACCGATCGGTTCGCTCAGGGTGCGTCCGCCGACCCGGTCGCGTGCCTCCAGGACCAGCGGTTCCAGACCGGCCCGCAGCAGCGCGTCGGCCGCGGTCAGTCCGGCCAGCCCGGCACCGATGACGACGACGTCCGCCTCGCGCGGGGCGGGTTCCGGTTTCCTCTTCTTCTGCGCTGTCATGACGTCAGTCCCCCAGCCGCCGCTCGGAACGGGACGGGCCCTGCGCGGGCGCGCCACGGTCCCGGAAGTCGTAGTGGACGCCCGTGGCGTCGGCGGAGACCTCCCAGAGCCGGGCCGCGCCGCGCTGGTCCTGCGCGCGCCGGTGCGGCCGGGCCACGCCGGGCGAACCCCGGTAGCCGCCGAGGCCGCGCGGCCCGACGAAAACCCCGCCCGGCAGGCCGGGCAGGGTGGCCGCGCACAGCACGGGCAGCGCTCCGGTGCGCGGGCTGACGGCGAAGAGCGCGTTGCAGCCGGCCATCACGGACCGCGTCACCGCGTGCTGCCCCGTCAGCTGGAGATCGGTCGAGGCATAGCCGGGGTGGGCGGCCACCGCGCGCAGCCGGCTGCCGGCGGCCGCGGCGCGCCGGTCGAGTTCGCCGGTGAAGAGCAGATTGGCCAGTTTCGACTGACCGTAGGCGGCGTACCGGCTGTACCGGTGCTCGCCGTGGAGGTCGTCGAAGTCGATGCGGCCCAGTGTGTGCAGGGTGCTGCTCACCGTGACGACGCGGGCCTGCGGGGCGTTCAGCAGAGCGGGCAGCAGGAGCCCCGTGAGCGCGAAGTGCCCCAAGTGGTTGGTGCCCAGCTGCAGTTCGAAGCCGTCGGCGGTGGTGCGCCGCCGGGGCACGGCCATGACGCCGGCGTTGTTGATCAGCAGGTCGAGGGTGTCGTGCTCGGCGGTGAGCCGTGCGGCGAAGTCGCGTACCGATCCGAGGTCGGCGAGATCCAGCCGGCGGACCCGCAGACAGGCGCCGGGAACAGCGTTGCCGATGGTCTCGGCGGCCGCGTCGCCCTTGGCGGGGTCGCGGACGGCGAGGACCACCGTGGCACCGGCGCGGGCCAGTTCGCGGGCGGTGACCAGACCGATGCCGCCGTTCGCCCCCGTGACCACGGCCAGGGTGCCGGTCAGGGCGGGCATCCGGTCCGTGGTCCAGTCCCGCGGGATGGTGTGCGTCGTGCTGAAGAACGATGCGCCGGTGCTGGTCGGCGGCATGTCGAAGCCTCCAGAGCGAGGTGGGGGATCCTGCCGGTGCGGCTGATGCTCGGCGGGACGTGTCGTCTGCGGGAGCCGGGGGCCCGATCCGTCGTCGCACCGTTCGTCTGAAGGGCCTCCGGAAGCCGAACCGCGCCCGGATACGGTGCCAGTGACACGGATCCGCTCTCGGGCGACCCGCTTCGCCACGGATCCGCGGTCGTATCAGGGGAGAGCGTGCCATAGCTCCTGAGCCAGGTGTCAAGCACTTTACCCCCTGCAATTGGTATGCGGCTGTTCAACGCCTGTTCAGGCGTCGCGCACCGGCCGCCCCCGTGTCCGAAGGGAGGTCGGCCCTGCTTGAGGGCGGTGCCGGCGCTTGCCGTCCCGGGGTGATGGACGCCGTCGCGGGGCGGCGAGTTGCTTGACGGGTGCCCGGCGGTGACGGGCGAGCAACCCGCGGAACGCCCTTACAGTGACTGCATATTATCAACCGCTTGACACTCATCAGTCGGTTAGGCGACAGTGGTCCCGCGCATCCTCGCTCTGCGGAGCGCTCCTGACTCTTCCCGTACCACTCACGAACGTTACGGAGGAGGACCCATGACGGATTCGTCGATCCCGGTCGTCCTGCACGTCAACGGTGCGACGCAGGAGGTGCGGACCGACGTCCGCGCCACGCTGCTGGACGCGCTGCGCGACGGCCTCGGCCTCACCGGCACCAAGAAGGGCTGCGACCGCGGCCAGTGCGGCGCCTGCACCGTGCACATCGAGGGTCGTAGGGTGCTGTCCTGCCTCACCCTGGCGGCCGCCGCCGACGGCAAGCAGGTCACCACCATCGAGGGACTCGCCGACGGCGAGCGACTGCACCCCGTGCAGCAGGCCTTCCTCGACAACGACGGCTTCCAGTGCGGCTTCTGCACCCCCGGTCAGATCATGTCGGCGGTGTGTGTGGTGGACGAGGGCCTGGCCCGGTCGGACGCCTCGGTGCGCGAGTCGATGTCGGGCAACATCTGCCGCTGCGGCGCCTACGACGGCATCCTGCGCGCGGTGCGCAGCGCCGCTGAGACCGCGGCCGAACAGACCACCGGACCGGACGAACCCGACGGAGCCCGCTGATGCGACCCTTCGCCTTCACCGCACCCGGCACCGTGGAGCAGGCCCTGTCGTGTCACGTCGAGGACGCCGCCTACCTGGCCGGCGGCACGTCCCTGGTCGACCTGATGAAACTCGGCGTAGCCCGCCCCCGACGGGTCGTGGACGTCAACGCGCTGCCCCTGCACGGCATCCACACCGACGACGAGGGTCTGCACATCGGCGCCCTCGAACGCCTCGCGGACATCGCGCGGCACCCCGCGGTGGCCGGCGGCTGTCCGGTCCTGCGCCAGGCGGTTCTCGTCAGCGCCTCCCCGCAACTGCGCAACATGGCCTCCATCGGCGGCAACGTCCTGCAGCGGACCCGGTGCGGCTACTTCCGGGACACCGCCATGCCCTGCAACAAGCGTGAACCGGGCAGCGGCTGCTCCGCCCTGACCGGCGACAACCGGGGCCACGCCGTGCTGGGCACCAGCCCGTCCTGCGTGGCCACCCACCCCAGCGACCCCGCCGTCGCCCTGGTCGCGCTCGGCGCGGTCCTGGAACTGCGCGGCGCGGACGGCGTACGGCGGGTCCCGCTCGACGAGTTCTTCCGGCTGCCCGGTGACACCCCGCACATCGAGAACGAGCTGCGGCCGGGTGAACTGATCACTCGGATCACCGTCCCCCGGCTGCCGTGGGCGGCGCGGTCGGCGTACGTCAAGATCCGCGACCGGCGCTCCTACGAGTTCGCGCTGGTCTCGGTCGCGGTGGCCGTCGACCTGACGGCCGACGGAGTCGTCGCCGACGCCCGGATCGCCCTCGGGGGAGTGGGCACCAGGCCCTGGCGGGTGCGTGCGGCCGAGGACGGACTGCGCGGTGCCCGGCTCACCCCCGAGAGCGCGGCACGGGCCGGCCGGCAGGCCACGGCCGGCGCCCGGCTGCTGGAGGGCAACGCCTTCAAGGTCCGCCTGTTGCGGCAGACCGTCACCCACGCTCTCGTCCGGCTCGGAGGCTGACGTGACCTCACCGATCATCGGCGCGTCGCTCACCCGCGTCGACGGCGCCGCCAAAGTCACCGGACGGGCCGACTACGCCGCCGACGTCTCCGTGCCCGGCATGGCCCACGGTGCCCTGGTGCTCAGCACGGTGGCCCGCGGCACCGTGCAGGCCATGGACACCACCGCGGCCGAGCGGGCCGACGGCGTGCTCGGCGTCTACTCCCCGTTCAACCCGCTCAAACTGCACCGTGTGAAGACCACCGCGGACCTGAGCTTCGTCGGTCAGTTCTGGCTGCCCCTGCAGGACGACAAGGTGCGGTACTACGGCCAGATCATCGGCCTGGTGGTCGCCGAGACCTATGAGCAGGCCCGGTACGCCGCCTCACTGATCCGCCCCCAGTACCACACCGAGCCCGCCCGGACGTCGTTCGCCCAGGGACTGGCGAGGGCGGTGCCGCCACCGGTGCCGGTCCACTTCGAGGACTCCCAGGTCGACATCGTCGCCCCCGGCCTCGGCTCCGTGGACGAGGCGCTGGACACGGCGCCCGTCACGGTCTCGGCGACGTACACCCAGCCGCCCGAGGTGCCGCTGGCCCTGGAGCCGCACGCGGTGCTCGCCTCCTGGGCGGACGGGACGCTCACCCTGCGGCTCGGTTCGCAGAGCCCGCTGGGCCACGCGCTGGCCGCCGCCGAGACCCTCGGACTGGCGATGGACCAGGTCCGGGTGGTCAGCCCGCACGTCGGCGGCGCCTTCGGCGGCAAGCTGTACGTCTGGCCGCATTCGCTGCTGACCGCGGCCGCCGCCCGCGAACTCGACCGCCCGGTGCGTACCGTCCTCACCCAGGAGCAGGTCTTCAGTGTGGTCGGCCACCGCTCCGCCGTCTCGCAGACCGTGGCCCTGGGCGCCGACCGCGACGGCACGCTGGTGGCCCTGAAGCACGACGCCGTGTCCAGCCTCTCGCTGTCCGGGGTGATCTACGAAACGGCCGCGCACACGACGTCGAGGTACACGTACCGGTGCCCCAACATCCACGTCGGCCAGACCGTGGTGCCGCTGGACTCGCCGCCGACCACCTGGGTACGGGCGCCCGGCGAGGCACCGGGATCCTTCGCGCTGGAGAGCGCGATGGACGAACTCGCCGCCGAGCTGCGGTTGGACCCGATCGAACTGCGCATGCGCAACTACGCCACGGTCTTTCCCGGCCGGGGTGTCCCCTGGTCGAGCAAGCACCTGGACGAGTGCTACCGGGTGGGCGCCGAACGCTTCGGCTGGCAGCCGCGCACCGGACCACGGCAGTCGGCGGGGGAGGAGGGCGACTGGCTGGTCGGAACCGGCATGGCGGGGGCGACCTACCCCGGACAGCTGCTGCCGATCACCGCCGCCGGGGTGCGGCTGACCGCCGCCGGAACAGCGGCCGTCTCCAGTGCCGCGTCGGACCCCGGGACCGGCATGCGTACCGTCCTGGCGATGGTGTGCGCCGACGATCTCGGTATCCCCGTGGACCGGGTGGAGGCCCACCTGGGCGACTCGGCACTGCCGCTGAACTACGGCGCGTTCGCCTCGATGGGTACGGCGAGCACCACCGCGGCCGTACGGTCGGCGACGGTCGCGGTACGCCGGCAGCTGGTCGAACTCGCGGTCGGCGAGCCGGAATCCCCGTTCCACGGTCAGTCCGAGGACGCGGTGAGCTACGCGGACGGACACCTGATCAGCGGCGAACTGCGCCTCGGTTTCGGAGAGTTGCTCACACTGCTGGGCCGGGACTGGCTGGACTCCCCGGGACTGGCCATGCCCGGCGCGGAACGGCTGCGGTTCGCCGTCCACTCCTTCGCCGCGCACTTCTGCGAGGTGCGGGTGCACCGCGCGACCGGCGAGGTGCGGCTGAACCGCTGGACGACCGTGGTCGACGGCGGCCGGATCATCAACCGGAAGACCGCGCGTGGGCAGATCGTGGGCGGCGTGATGTTCGGCATCGGCCAGGCGCTCCTTGAGGGGCTGCGGGCGGAGCCGGAGACCGGCCGGTTCGCCAACGGGAACCTCGCCGACTACGTAGTCCCGGTCCACGCCGACATGCCCGGCTTCGATGTGCACTTCCTCGACCACCCGGACACCAACTTCAGCCCGCTCGGTGCCCGGGGCATCGGCGAGCTCGGCACGGTGGGCACCGCGGCCGCGATCGGCAATGCCGTCTTCGATGCCACCGGACGGCGAGTCCGTGACCTGCCGATCACCGTCGACAAGCTGATCTGACACCGTCGACAAGCTGATCTGAGCGACGGGACACGGAATCCGCACGGTGGCACACGGATGCGGAGGACGACGGCACGCGCATGCGGAAGCGGTCCGGCGAAGCTCTGGGCGGGCCGCTTCCCCACGGCGATGTGGTCCTCAGGACACCGCGGTCGCCGGTGCCACCGGGCTCGAACCCGTGGCCGGCCCTGTCAGCCGCCGTGGGTGAGGATCTCGTCCATCGCCCGCTCGGCCAGTCCCGCGATGAGCAGCGAGGGATTGGCGCCCGCGGCGTTTCCCGGCACCAACGAGCTGTCCAGCGCGTACAGATGACGGTATCCCCTGACCCGGCCGTACAGGTCGGTGGCCCGGCCGATGGGGCAGCCGCCGAGCGGATGGGCGGTCCCTCCGGTCGGCGGCAGCACCGGGGCCGGCCCGGCCATGCCGCGTCCGATGACCGTCTGGCTGACGGCCATGGCGGCGCTCTCCGGAGCGAGGTTCTTCTCCGGGCCCCAGTCCAGCATCTTCACCTGGTCGCTGACCCGGTCGTACGTCCAGGTGCCGCGGTTGTCCATGTCGACGGCGACACTGAACTGCGAGAGGTACGGCTCGCCGGCGAAGGCCAGCGCGTACCAGTTCTCGACCCGGATCGGCATGCCGAAGCCCTCGTCGGCGAAGAACGACGAGGCACAGGGCGCCGCCTGGCTGACCCCGGTGGCGCCGTCGAAGGTCCGGTAGACGAAGGCGTCGCCGTTGCCGCCCCAGCAGGTGCCGACGTGCTCGTTCAGATCGGGCAGGGTGCCGGTGTCGCGGGCGCGCACCAGCAGCCGGGTGGTGTTCACCGAACCGGCCGCCACGAAAAGCATGTCGCAGGTGAGTTCACGGCTGTCCACGATTCCCCCGTCGGGGGCGTGCCGTCGCACCCGTACCGAGTACCCCCGCCCGCCCGGTCCGGTGGAGATCGACGTCACCTCGGTCAGCTGGCACAGCCGCACATGGCCTGTGGCCATCGCGGCCGGCAGGTAGTTCTGGGTCAGGTCATGCTTGGCGCCGTTGCTGTTGCCGAAGGACGACTCACCCAGGATCGACGACGGGCGCAGCCGGCCGGCCAGCTCACCCCGCACCCGGCTCCAGTTGAAGGTGGTCTGGACCGGTTCGGTCGGCAGTCCGGCACGCTTCATCTGGCTGTCGAAGGCCCGTGAGTGCGTGAACGGGTCCGCCTGGTAGATGTCGTTCGGCATGTACGACGCGTTCAGCATGCGCCGAACGCGCGGGAACTGCACCTGGTCGAGCTCCTCGTAGGAGACCCCGCGCGGGAAGAGCGCCTCGAAGTGGCGTCGCTCCGGCTGCACGGTCACGCCTGCGTACACCACGGAGCCACCGCCGACACAGGCCGCCGTGCCGATCTGGATGCCGCCGGCGGTGATGACCTCCATGAGGCCGGGCACCCGGTCGATGAGCGTCGGTTCCATCGTGAGCCAGATGGCGAAGTCGCGCTGCCAGAACATCTCGCTGGTCGGTGTCAGTTCATTGCCGAACACCGGCTCGCTGAGGCTGGTCTCCCAGTGCCTGCCGCGTTCGAGTACGAGCGTCTGTACACCGGCCTCACCCAGCCGCAGCGCGGCGACGGCGCCGCCGAAACCGGAGCCGATGACGATGGCCCGATGCGCCTCCGGCACCGTGGAGATTCCTTCTTCCGAGTCAATTCGTAGTGCTACTCGCCGTTTTCCAACGGACACGTAATGCCCCTCTCGGTAAAAGGCGCTGGACTCCGCTCGATACTTCACAAGAAGACACCGTGGGGCTGTCCGAGGCAAGCCAAATCTGTTGCAAAACGGGAGTCTCCCGTTCCGCTGGTGACTTAACCGCGATGCTGCCGCGGGTACGATTTACGGCGCAACAAAACGGCGTCGAGCGCCTCGGTAACCGGCAACAACTGCCCAGCTCAAGCCTTGTGACCAGGCACAGGTCGGACCTGGCGGACAGCGCTCCGGTGACCGAACCGCCCGGTCGGCCGTGGGCAGTTCGACAAGGCCGCGATAATTGCCCGCCCTTAAGTCAACGGCACCTGGCCCCTTTAAACAGGGGCCGTTGATTCTCGCGGCGTCATCCCCCATATTGGTGGCAATACACGGCTCGGTCGGCGGCCGATAGCGGACCGGCACGGCCCTTGACTCGCTCCGTACCTGCCGAACCCGCCGAACTAGCGCGAAAGGGACCGCAGTGCTGGACATCGCGGCTGAGCTGTGTGAATGGTGCGAACAGGACCGTGACTTCGCTGTCGCCACCGTGGTCTTTGTGGACGGGAGCGCTCCGCGGCTGCCGGGCGCCGCGCTCGCGGTCGACGCCACGGGTGTCGCCGTGGGCAGCGTGTCCGGAGGCTGTGTCGAGGGGGCTGTCTACGAACTGTGCCGAGAGGTGCTGGCGTCCGGGGAGCCGGTCCTGACCCGGTTCGGACCGGACGGCGACGACCCCTTTCTGTCCCAGGTGACCTGCGGCGGGGTGATCGAGATACTGGTCGTCCCGGTGTACGCCGCAGACCGCGCTGCGGTCGTGCCCGTGCTCCGGGGTGACCGCGCGGCGCTGGCCCGCGTCGTGGACGGTCCGCCGGGGACGCTGGGCCGTTCGCTGCTGGTGCGCGCCGACGGCTCGTACGCCGGGTCGCTCGGCGGCGCCGCCGGATCGGACGAGACCGCGGCGGCCGAGGCCCGCCAGGTTCTCGCGGCCGGACGGCACTGGGCCCGGGTGGTGCTCGGCACGGCGGGCGACGGCCACCGGCAGCCGTTCACCCTGTTCGTCGAGGCCCGTGCGGAGCCGCCGCGCATGCTGGTCTTCGGCGCCATCGACCACGCCGCGGCCCTGACGACCCTCGGGCGTTTCCTCGGTTACCGGGTGACCGTGTGCGACGCCCGCCCGGTGTTCGCCACGCGCGAGCGTTTCCCCGACGCCCACGAGGTCGTCGTCGACTGGCCGCATCGCCATCTGCGCAAGACTGCCACCGACGACCGTACCGTCATCTGTGTGCTCACCCATGACGCCAAGTTCGACATCCCCCTGCTGTCGCGGGCCCTGGCGCTTCCCGTGGCATACGTCGGCGCGCTCGGCAGCCGGCGCACCCAGGCCGACCGCATGGTGCGGCTGCGCGCCGAGGGCGTGCCCGAGTGGCAGCTCGACCGGCTGCGCAGCCCGGTCGGTCTCGACCTCGGCGCCCGCACCCCCGAGGAGACGGCACTGTCGATCGCCGCGGAGATCGTCGCGGTCACCCGCGGGGGCAGTGGTCTGCCGCTGACCGGGGGTGACACACCCATCCACAGGGACTTTGGCCACGAGCACTGCCGGGTGCCGCCGACTGCCACGGCGAGTCGGAGACCGCTGTCTGCACGGTGAGCGGGCACCCGGGAGGCTTTCGTGGTCAACCCGCCCGGCCGGAACGTCCGGCCGGCCGGCGATGCGTGACCGCGGTGTTCAACGGGCCGCCCCCTGGACCGCCGGTGCGACGGGCCGCCAGCCCAGCTCGGGTGCGACGAGGTGCCGTATGTCGTGCAGGATCTGCTCGTACTCCTCCCGGTGGAACTCGTACGGCAACTCCAGGCGCAGTTCGTGGATTTCCGCGAGCACCGGGTCGGCGGTCAGCTGCTCCAGGATCTGTTCGGCGGTCCCGACGACGTCCGGGGCGAACAGGGTGCGCTTGGGGCCCTGCGGGGCCAGGGTGCGCTCGTGGCGGCTCGCCGCGTAGGCGAGGTAGCGGGCACGGGTGGCCGGGTCGGCGCTGTCGAGGGGGACGATCACCCGGCCCACGGCCACGCGCGGCGTTCGGTCCCCTCGCAGCGCGCGCCGGTACTCCGACAGCAGGTTCAGCTGGGCCGTGGTGAAGTCGTCGGTGCCCTCGCCGGTGACGATGTTCCCGGACAGCAGACCCAGGCCCTGCCCGGCGGCCCAGCGGACCGAGCGCAGGCTTCCGCCGCCGTACCAGATACGGCGTGCAAGGCCAGGGTTGTGCGGTTGCAGCCGGGGGCGCTGGACGTTGCCCGGTGAGTGGATGACGGTGTCCGGGCCGCCGAGGTAGTCGCCGCGCAGGTTCTCCACGACCCGGGCGATCCTGCCGTACGACAGGTCGAAGTTGCGCCACTCGCCGTCGTACACCAGGTCCCCGAGCAGGTCGGCGTGCGGCATGCCGGTGCTGAAACCGATCTGGAGCCGGCCCCGGGACAGGACGTCGGCCAGCGCCAGGTCCTCGGCGAGCCTGAACGGGCTCTCGTAGCCGATCGGGATGACGGCCGTACCGAGCTCGATCCGCTCGGTCCGCTGGCCGGCCGCGGCGAGGAACACGGCCGCCGAACCGACGCCGTGTTCGAGGTGGCGCTGCCGGATCCAGGCGCCGTCGTAGCCCAGCCGCTCGCCGTACTCGAACAGCTGGAGGGTCTCCTCCAGGCCGGGGTAGGGGTCGTCGTCGGCGAAGTTGCCGGGCGTCAGGAAGGCGAGAGAGGTGAGGGTGGGAGTGCTCATGCTGGTCCTTGGCCGGTGGTGGTCGCCGTGGCGGGGGAGGGGGCGGGGCCGCCGGGGATCGCGGCCAGCAGCTCGCGGGTGTACGCGTGGCGGGGCTCGGAGAACAGTTCCTCGGGCGGGCCCGTCTCGACGACCCTTCCGGCCCGCATGACGGCGACCTGGTGCGCGATCTGCCGGACGACGGCCAGGTCGTGGGAGATGAACAGGTAGGCCACGCCGGTGTTCGCCTGCAACTCGGCCAGCAGGTCCAGGACTTGGGCCTGGACGGACACGTCGAGCGCGGAGACGGGTTCGTCGCACACCACGAGGTCGGGGGAGAGGGCGAGGGCACGCGCGATGGCCACCCGCTGGCGCTGGCCGCCCGACAGCTCGGCCGGGCGGCGCTCCAGCGTCGCGGCGGGCAGCGCGACCCGGTCGAGCAGTTCGCGGGCGCGGTCGAGCCGGGTGGCGCGGTCGCCGGCCTTGAACGCCCGCAACGGCTCGGTGATCACCTCGCCGATGGAGAAGCGCGGGTCGAGCGAGGCGTACGGGTTCTGGTAGATCAGCTGGGCACGCCGGCGCAGCTCCCTGACCTCGGAGCCCTTGGCGGTGGTGACGTCGGTGCCGTCGAACAGCACCTGTCCGGAGGTCGCCTCGGCCAGGCGCAGCAGCAGCCGGGCGGTGGTGGACTTGCCCGAGCCCGACTCCCCGACCAGGGCGAGGGTCTGCCCGCGCCGCAGGGTGAGGCTGACGTCGTCGACCGCGCGCAGGGTCCGGGCCTCGCCGCCGGCCCGCGGCAGCCTGAACTCCTTGACCAGGTTGCGTGCCTCGACCAGGGGAGGCGTCGTGCCGGGCGGGGTGGTGGAGACCGGGGTACGGGGGCGGGCCGTGGTCAGGCTCGGGGCGGCGGCCAGCAGCCGCCGGGTGTACTCGTGCTGCGGGTCGGCGAGGACGGCCCGGGTCTCGCCCGCCTCGACGACCTTGCCCTGCTCCATGACCACCAGGCGCTGGGCCCGGTCGGCGGCCACCCCGAGGTCATGGGTGACCAGCAGGATCCCGGTGCCCGACTCCTCGGTGAGCTGCTGGAGATGATCGAGGATCACCCGTTGCACGGTGACGTCCAGCGCGCTGGTGGGCTCGTCCGCGATGATCAGCTCGGGCTTCGCCGCGATCGCGACCGCGATCAGGGCCCGTTGCCGCATGCCGCCGGACAGCTCGTGCGGGTACTGCCGGGCCCGGACGGCCGCGTCGGGCAGCCCGGCCCGGTCGAGGACGGCGACCGCCTCGGCCGCGGCCCCGCGCCGGGTCGCCAGACCGTGGATGCGCAGCACCTCCGCGACCTGGTCGCCGATCCGCTGCACCGGGTTGAGCGAGACCGTCGGATCCTGCGGGACCAGCCCGATCCGCGCGCCGCGCACGGTACGCAGCTCCGCCTCGGAGAGGGTGGCCAGGTCGCGCCGGCCGAAGCGGACCGTGCCCGCGTCGATGGTGCCGTTCGCCGCCAGCAGCCGGGTGACGGCGTGTGCGGTGGTGCTCTTGCCGGAGCCGGACTCGCCGACCACCGCGGTCACCTGCCCTGGCCATACGTCCAGGTCCACGCCGCGCACGGCCCGCACCGTGCCGCCCCGGGTGCGGTACGACACGGACAGGCCGCGGATCTCCAGGAGGGGTGTGCTCACGTCCTCACCGTTCTCGTGTACGTCGGTGTTCTCGGGCGCGTCGTCGCTCTCGCGCGGTCCGCCGCTCTCGCGTGGTCCGCCGCGTTCGCGTGCGTCGTCGTTCTCGCGTGCGTCGTGGGTCATCGCTGCCGTGCCCATTCGCCGTCCAGCGCCCGTGCGACGCGGTTGGCGGCCAGTACGGTCGCGGCGATCGCCAGTCCGGGCAGCGCGGTCAGCCACCATGCGTTGGCCAGGTAGTTGCGGCCGTCGGAGATCAACGTCCCCCACTCAGGGGCGGGCGGCGGTGCGCCGTAGCCGAGGAAGCTCAGTGCCGACACGGCCAGGATCGAGGAGCCGAAGTCCAGGGTGGCCAGCACGATCACCGGTCCTGCGGCGTTGGGCAGGACGTGCCGGCCGAGCACCGAGTACCAGCGGGCGCCGCAGGACCGGGACGCCTCCACGAACACCGCCTGCCGCACCCGGAGCACCTCCGCCCGCGCCACCCGCGCGAAGGACGCGACGCTGGCGATGCCGACCGCGACGGCCACCTTCACCGTCCCGTAGCCGAGCGCGGTGACCAGGGCCAGCGACAGGAACAGCGCGGGGATGGAGAGGAGGACGTCCACGAAGCGCATCAGCACGTCGTCCACCCAGCGGCCGACGAACCCGGCGACCACGCCCAGCAGACCGCCGACCACGAACGCGACCAGGACCGCGATCAGCGTGGCCTTGAGGGAGAGCTGGGCGCCGTGGACCACCCGGGAGAAGACGTCGCGGCCGAGCTCGTCCGTGCCGAACCAGTGACTGCCGCTCGGACCACGGAAGTTCTGGGACGGCACCCCCTTCAGCGGGTCCTGCGAGGTGAACAGGTCCGGCCAGAATGCGGCCAGCACCACCAGCACGAGGACGACGACGGACAGCAGCAGGCCCGGGCGGCGCAGCAGGAAGCGGAGCACCCGGCGGATCCCGGCAGGGCGGCCGGGTTCCGCGGGGGTTCCGTCCCCGACCGGCCGGGCGAGGCCGAGGGCGGCCTCGGCCCGGTCGTCGACAAGGCTCTGACTCATGCGAAGCTCGCCCTTCTGTCGGAGGCCACCACGATCCGCGGGTCCAGCAGCGGATAGACGAGGTCCACGAGCAGGTTCGTCGTCACGAAGATCAGCGCGCCGAACACCACCACCCCCTGGACCAGCGGGATGTCCTGGGCGGTGACCGCCCCCGCGGTCACCCGGCCCAGACCGTCACGGGAGAACACCGTCTCGACCACCACCGAACCGGCGATCAGCTGCCCGACCAGCAGGCCCACGACCGTCAGCGCCGGCAGTGACGCGTTGCGCAGCGCGTGCCGCAGATGTACCCGCCACCGGCCCGCGCCCTTGGCCCGCGCGGTCTCCGCATAGGCCTGGTCCAGTGCGGTCAGCAGGCTCTTCGCCAGCACCTGGGCGACCTGCGCGCCGGTCGGGACCGCCAGCGTGAGCGCCGGCAGCACCAGCCCCTTCAGCCCGTCGTTGCCGAAGGCCGGGAACCAGTGGAGCTTGAAGGAGAACGCCTCGACGAGCAGCAGCCCCACCCAGAACGTCGGGACCGACACCCCCAGCGGGGGCAGCGACAGCAGCAGTTGCCGCAGCCACCGCCGCGAGGTGTACGTCGCCACCACCGCGAGGCCGCCGCCGAGGACCACCGCCAGCAGCAGTGCGGCACCGGTCAGCTGGAGTGTCTGCGGCAGCGCGTCGGCCAGGGTGGAGGTCACCGGGCGGCCGGTGGAGACCGCGTCGCCGAAGTCGCCGCGCACCGCCCGGCCCAGGTACTCGGCGTACTGCACCAGCACCGGCTTGTCGAAGCCGTACTCGTGCCGCAGCCTGGCGAGTTGGGCCGGGTCGACCTGCCCCGTGTCCATCCCGGCCCCGGCCATCGCCGAGACCGGGTCACCCGGCAGGAAGTCCAGGACCAGGAACGACACCGTGTAGGCCGCCCACAGCACCCCGACCGCCTGCGCCAGCCGTTTGATCACATAGCGGCGCATCCGCTAGCCGATCCAGGTGTCGTGCAGCTGTACGCGGCTGCCGGAGTCGAATTCCAGGTCGTGCACCTTCTTCGAGACGCCGAGCTGGGTCTGGAGCTCCACCACCGGCACGTCGTACGCGTTCTGGACGATCAGTTTCTGCGCCTCCGACACCAGTTCCTCGCGCTTCGCGGTGTCCGTGGTCGCTGCCTGCGCGGACAGTGCCGTGTCCAGCGAACTGGCGGGCAAGTGGTAGAAGTTGCCCAGCTGGGAGGAGAAGGAGCTGCGCAGGATGTCCGGGTCGGCGCGGGTCACGTTCCCCCACACCACGTCGAAGTCACCCGACTGGAGCGTGGTGGCGAACTGGGTGACCGGGAGCTGCTTGAGCACCACGTCGATACCGACAGCCTTGAGCTGCTGCTGGACGAGTTCCAGCGCGGGCTGGTTGGTGGCCGCGTTGGGGAACCAGCTGACGGTCAGGGTGAGCTTCTTGCCGTCCTTGGCGCGGATACCGTCGCTGCCCGCTTTCCAGCCGGCCGCATCCAGCAGCGACTTCGCCTTGGCCGTGTCGAGCGCGAGGTCCGCGGAGAGATCGGTGTAGTCGGGCGTGGTGTGCGCCAGGACGCTGGTCGCCGGCCGGGTGCCGGTCGGGAAGACCGTGTCGGCGATCTGCTTGCGGTCGATGGCGGCCGAGATCGCCTGACGGACCTTCGCGTCCTTCAGCAGCGGCCGGGAGTTGTTCAGCCCGAGACCGAACACCACACCGGGGTTGGCCCGGCTCTGGAGGGTCACCTGGCCGCCCTTCAGCGCTGCCTCGTTGGCCCTGCCGACGCTGCTGATCGCGTCCACCTGCCCGGACTGGAGACTGCCGGCCCGCACCCCTGCCTCGGGCACGACCTTGAACACCAGCTTGTCCAGGTAGGCCTCGCCCTTCTTCGACCACAGCGAGGAACCCCAGTCGTACCCGGTGCGCTTGCCCAGGGTGATCGACTGGTTCTGCACGTACTGCCTCAGCACGAACGGCCCGGATCCGACCACCCCGTCGCTGCACTTGCGCTGCGGGCTCTTCTTGACGCTCGCCGAGGACTCGATCCCCAGCGAGTGGGTCGAAGTCGCCTGGAGGAACTGGGCGTTGGGCTGCTTGAAGGACACCTTCACGGTGAGCGGGTCGACCACCGTGGTGCTCTTGACGCCGCTGAGATAGCCCTCGGCGAGAGTGCCCAGGGCGCCGAGGTTCGGCACCGCGTCGAAGTTGTCCTTGACCACCTGCGCGGTCAGCTTCGAGCCGTCGCTGAAGGTGACGCCCGACCGCAGGTGGAACGTGAACGTCGTGGCGTCGGCGCTGATGTCCCAGCTCTTGGCGAGCCACGGCACGATCTTGCCGGTCTTCGGGTCCTGGTCGGTGAGGGAGTCCACGGTCTGGCGCACCGAGTAGATGGTGTCGTTGCTGCCGACCTGCTGCGGGTCCACGCAGCCGGCGTCGGATCCCACCGCGAAGGTCAGGGTGCCGCCGGACTTCGCCTGGCCGCTTCCGCCGCCGGAGCCGTCGCCGCCCGAACCGCACGCGGTCAGCAGGACGCTGGTGATCAGGAGCGCGGCCAGGGGCGCCCATCGGGAAGGTCCGAAATCCGGAAGTGCAGTCACGGAGGTCTTTCTCCTACTCGTGTCACCGGGGCACGACCGCGCACGGACGTGCGCAGGCATGACGGCGTGTGCGGCCCGGGCGGATCCACTCCAGCCGGGGATGCGCTGTGCAGACAGGGAGTTGGCATGCGGACGACACCGGTGACCGGTGGCGAGAGGGAAGGACGGCGCGCAGGGGCCGGGGCCGGTGACGGATGTCAGCCGGCGGCAGCCGGGCCGGTCAGGCCCGACAGAGGCAGCTGGTCGAGCGCTTCAGATCGATGTGGCGCCGGCGGGGGAGGCAACGGGGTCATCGCTGTGTCGCATACCGAACCTCCCCGTCTCCGGCCCCGGTCACGGGGCCACGCGCTTGCGGGAGTCGTCGGTGACCCCGCCGGGCTTTCACCTGGAGCACCCCACCGCGCGGGAGGGTTGCCGGTCAGCGAGCCAGGGCTTGACGCTGACACTCAATGCCGTTGGTGATGCTACGGATCGGTTTTGTCGTACGTCAATGCCGCGAGTCGACGCCCTCCTCGGGAGGACGGCGTCGTCAGGCCGGACGAACGGCAGGCTGCGCCCGGGACGGCTCGGGCCTCGAACCAGTCTCGGTGTGGGAGCGTGCCGGTGGAGACGCCGACGCCACCGTGTGAACCAGCCGAAGGAGAGCCGCCCATGACCACGTTCCCGACCGCACCGTCCGTGCGGACCACCCCCGAGGGCCTGTTGTGGGAGCCGAGCGAGCGCTGGGTGCGCGGCCGCAAGGGCGACGTCACGGTCGTCGACAGCCGTCACCCCGTCCTGGTCTGGGAACCCGGCGTTCCCGTACCGCTGTACGCGTTCCCGCACGCCGAGGTCCGCCAGGAGCTCCTGCGTCCCGCGGCGAACCCGCCGACCGGCACGCACACCGGCTCGCGGATCTTCTACGACGTCGAGGTCGACGGCGAGCTGCTGGAGAACGCCGCCTGGACCTTCCCGGCCGCCGACCTGGCCGGCCACATCGCCTTCGAGTGGTTCCGGCGCGTCGGGCGGGGCCTGGACCACTGGTACGAGGAGGAGGAAGAGATCTTCGTCCACCCCCGTGACCCGCACAAGCGGGTGGACGCCATCCCCAGCAGCCGTCACGTCGTGGTCGAGATCGACGGCACGGTCGCCGCCGACACCCGCCGGCCGGTCCTGCTCTTCGAGACCGGCCTGCCCACCCGCTACTACATCCCACGCGAGGACGTCCGCCTCGACCTGCTCCAAGCCACCGACCACCACACGGCCTGCCCGTACAAGGGCACCGCCGAGTACTGGTCGTGGCGCGCAGCGGCCGCCGTCCCGCCCAACGTCGTCTGGAGCTACCCGGACCCGCTGCCCGCGGTCGGCGCCGTCCGGGGGCTGCTCGCCTTCTACAACGAGGCCGTCGACATCACTCTCGACGGCGAACGGCTGCCGCGCCCGGTCACCCGTTTCAGCGGCACGCTCGCGTGGCGGCCGCGCGTCGCGGGAACGTGAGACCTGTGGGGAACTCATCGACCGGCGGGGTGGGCCTCTGCTCACCTCACCTTCCATGACCCCGCGCACGGTCCGCCCCGGCGGCTGAGCCGTTCCCGGCCCCCGGCCGGTGCGCGCCGAAGCCGTCCAGGGGGAGCGGGGCAGAACTCGTCGCAGGGGCACCGTCGCGGCCCCCGCCGACCGCTACGTCCGGCGTGGCCGTTGCCCCGCCGACGACGTGCTCAGCCCGCCCGGCGTCGCTCGGGGACGGAGCGGTGGGTGAGGCGGGCGCGCAGGCCGAGGTGGTCGCGCAGGGTGGTGCCGGTGTACTCGGTGCGGTCTCGCCGGTGAGGTCGGTGGAGTGCACGCGTCCGCGGTCGAGGTGACGGCTCGTGGCCACCGACCGGATGACCGCGTCGTCCTCCCGCGAGTTCCACAGGGTGCGGGCCACCTCGACGCCGTCCCGGGACTCCCTGGCCCGCCCGGCCGAGATGTGGTCCAGGGAGGTCAACCGGCTGGAGACGTGTAAGGGTTCGGCATTGCATCGGCCGCCCCCACGGGTCTCGAGACCGGGCGGCACGGCCCGCACCGCCCGCGCGCACCGCAGCTCGGCCGCACGCCCGGCGCCGACACTGGATCGGCGCGCCGGGAACCGCTCGATTGAAACCGTTCAATCCTGTACGGCCCGCGCTCCGCGCAGGGCTCCTTCGCGCACTGACCCGAACCAGCCGTGTCCCTGAATCGCCGCCACAGCGATTGACCCCCGCCTCGCCCGGCTCTACGGTACCCACGCCCCTCTAGATTGAATCGATTCAAGCACTGAGTCGTGCCACCCCGGAGTGAGGAGAGCAGATGATCAGCAGGAGGAACATGCTCGCGGGCGCCGCCGCCACGGTCGCGGCGGCCGCCGTCGACGGCGCGACGGCAGCGACGGCCTCGGCCGCCGGACCGCCCCGGACCCAGGCACGGACACGGCCGGACGCGACGCTTGCCGGGCTGAGCGTGGCCGCGCCGACCGTGGAGTACGTCCCCAACCCCCTCGGCCTCGACGCCCGACGCCCCCGCCTCAGCTGGCCGTTGCTCTCCGACCGGGTGGGCGCGCGGCAGAGCGCCTATCAGGTCCGCGTCGCCACCACCCCGTCGGGGCTGGCGCGCCCGGACGTCTGGGACAGCGGGAAGGTCGTCTCCGGCGACTCCGTCCTCGTGCCGTACGCGGGTCCCGCGCTGCAGTCCCGGACGCGCTACCACTGGTCCGTGCGGGTGTGGGACGGGGACGGCCGGGTCTCCGGCTGGAGCGCGCCCGCCTGGTGGGAGACCGGGCTCATGGACACGGGTCAGTGGACCGCCGAGTGGATCTCCGCACCGGCGAGCCTCACCGACGCGCCGTCCTTCGAGGGCGGTTCATGGATCTGGTTCCCCGAGGGCGACCCGACGAGCAGCGTGCCGGCGGCCACCCGCTGGTTCCGCCGCACCGCCGAGCTGCCCGCCGGGATCACCGCGGCGACGCTCGCCATCACCGCCGACAACGTGTACGCCGTCTCCGTGAACGGCGCGGAGGTCGCGCACACCGACCTGGACACCGACAACGAGGACTGGCGCCGCCCGGCCGTGATCGACGTACTGGACCGGGTGCGCGCGGGCGACAACGTCATCGCCGTCTCGGCCACCAACGCGAGCGTGGGCCCCGCGGGACTGGTCGCCGTCCTCGTGGTGCGTACCGCCTCGGGCGAGCAGCGGGTGTTCACCGACGCCACCTGGAAGGCCACGGACACCGAACCGGCCGACGGCTGGCGGGAGTCGGGCTTCGACGACGGCGACTGGCCCGCCGCCAGGGTGGCGGCCGCGTGGGGCGGCGGGCCGTGGGGGAGGGTCGTCCCGGTGTCGTACGCCGTCACCCAACTGCGCCACGAGTTCCGGCTCCCGCGCAGGAAGGTGGCCCGTGCCCGCCTCTACGCCACCGCGCTCGGCCTGTACGAGGCCCACCTCAACGGCAGCCGCGTCGGCGACGACCGGCTCGCGCCCGGCTGGACGGACTACCGCACCCGTGTCCAGTACCAGACGTACGACGTCACCACGCTCCTGCGGCCCGGCGCCAACGCCCTCGGGGCCCTGCTGGCACCCGGCTGGTACGCGGGCAACGTGGGCATGTTCGGGCCTGGTCAGTACGGCCGGCACCCGCTGCTTCGCGCGCAGTTGGAGGTGGAGTACGCGGACGGCACGAGGGAGCGCGTCACCTCGTCCCCCGACTGGCGGGCCGCCGCCGGGCCGATCGTCGCCGCCGACCTGCTGAACGGCGAGACGTACGACGCCCGCAAGGAGACCCCGGGCTGGACCTCGCCCGGCTTCGACGACGGCGACTGGCTCGCGGTCCGCGAGGAGGGCGAGGCCGGCCCCGGGCTGATCGTCGCACAGGCGGACGGGCCGGTCCGGGTGGAGCGCGAGCTGACACCGCGGGAGGTGACCCAGCCGAAACCGGGGGTCCACGTGTTCGACCTGGGCCAGAACATGGTCGGCTCGGTGCGGCTGCGGGTGTCGGGCGCCGCGGGCACGACCGTCCGGCTCCGGCACGCCGAGGTGCTCAACCCCGACGGCACGCTCTACACCGCGAACCTGCGCAGCGCGGCGGCGACGGACACCTACACCCTCAGGGGCGGCGGGGAGGAGACCTACGAGCCGCGCTTCACCTTCCACGGCTTCCGGTACGTCGAGGTGACCGGCTTCCCCGGCACTCCCACGGCGCAGGCCGTCACCGGGCGGGTGATGCACACGGACGCCCCCTTCACCCTGGACTTCGAGACCGACGTGCCGATGCTCGACCAGCTGCACCACAACATCACCTGGGGGCAGCGCGGCAACTTCCTCTCCGTGCCCACCGACACGCCCGCGCGCGACGAACGGCTGGGCTGGACGGGGGACATCAACGTCTTCTCGCCCACCGCCGCCTACACCATGGAGTCGGCCAGGTTCCTGTCCAAGTGGCTCGTCGACCTGCGGGACTCGCGCACCTCGGAGGGGTCGTTCACGGACGTCGCGCCGGTGGTCGGCACCCTCGGCGACGGCACCGCAGGCTGGGGCGACGCCGGAGTCACCGTGCCCTGGGCCCTGTACCAGGCCTACGGCGACCGCCAGGTCATCGCGGACGCCCTGCCCTCCGTCCGGGACTGGCTGGCCTACCTGGAACAACACAGCGACCGCCTGCTGCGCCCTGCCGAGGGCTACGGCGACTGGCTGAACATCGACGACGACACCCCCAAGGACGTCATCGCCACCGCGTACTTCGCGCACAGCGCCGACCTCGCGGCCCGGATGGCGGCGGAACTCGGCGAGGAGGCGGACGCCACGACGTACCGCGACCTCTTCGAGCGGATCCGGTCGGCCTTCCAGAGCGCCTACGTCACCTCCGACGGCAGGGTGCAGGGCGACACGCAGACGGCGTACGTCCTGGCCCTGTCCATGGACCTGCTGCCCGACGCCTCGCGCCGGGCAGCGGCCGACCGCCTCGTCGCCCTCATCGAGGCCAGGGACTGGCACCTGTCCACCGGCTTCCTCGGCACGCCCCGGCTGCTGCCCGTCCTGACCGACACCGGCCACACCGACGTCGCCTACCGGCTGCTCCAGCAGCGCACCTTCCCCAGCTGGGGCTACCAGATCGACCGCGGCTCCACCACCATGTGGGAACGCTGGGACTCCATCCGGCCCGACGGCAGCTTCCAGGACCCCGGCATGAACTCGTTCAACCACTACGCGTACGGCTCGGTGGGAGAGTGGATGTACGCCAACATCGCCGGCATCGCGGCGGGCCGGCCGGGCTACCGCGAGATCGTCATCCGCCCCCGCCCCGGCGGCGCCGTCACCACCGCCCACGCCCGCTTCACCTCTGTCCACGGCCCCGTCGCCACCCGGTGGCGGCAGCGGTCCGGGCGCTTCACCCTGACCTGCGCGGTGCCGCCCAACACCACCGCCGAGGTCTGGATCCCCACCGACGACCCGAAGACGGTGACCCACACCCACGGGACGTTCCTGCGCCAGGAGGACGGCTGCGCGGTCTACCGGGTCCCCTCCGGCACCCACCACTTCGCCTCCTGACACCCGCCCCCGGCCTCGCGAGGCGGACAGCACCCGCGCACGTCCGCCTCGCGACGGCCCCGTCTCGCCCCAGCGCGCCCCCTCCTGTCGTCACACGGCCGCGCTGCACCGGCAATTCCTGCTGCGCAGGCCCCTGTTGACCGCCCTCGCACGTCCCCTTCGCCGCCTGCCGCCGCGGTGCGGACCGCACGACCGCGGCAGCGCGGCCCGCCGGAATCACGCGTTGTCCCAGGCGCCACGGCCGTGTTGTCCCGACCCATTGTGTTGAGGCTTGCGCACCTTTACTGTTCGACTTTGCCCGAGTCTGTTTGGTGTTGATTACTCAGTCGGTCTGGAGGCCGTGGTGCGGAGTGATCGGATCGGTTCAGAGCCTGCGAGACCCGGTAGGCGGCGGTGGTGGCGACCCGCCCTCGCGGCGGCCGCGACCGTCGCCCTCGCCGCGGGCATGATGACACCCGCCGCCGCGGCGGCCCGGGACGTCGGCGGACCACCCCAGACCGCCGCGGCCACCGCCGCCCCGCAGCCGCACACGGTGAGCCTGGACGGCTACTCCTTCCTCGTCGACGGCAAGCGCACCTACCTGTGGTCCGGCGAGTTCCACTACTTCCGGCTGCCGAGCCCTGACCTGTGGCGGGACATCTTCCAGAAGATGAAGGCCGCCGGCTTCAACTCCACCTCGCTGTACTTCGACTGGGGTTACCACTCGCCGAAGCCGGGGGTGTACGACTTCACCGGGGTGCGTGACGTCGACAAGCTCCTCGACATGGCCCAGGAGGCCGGGCTCTACGTCATCGCCCGCCCGGCGCCGTACATCAACGCCGAGGTCGACAGCGGCGGTCTGCCCGGCTGGCTGACCACCAAGGCCGGCGACAACCGCAGCGACGACCCGCGGTTCCTCAAGTACGCGGACGAGTGGCTGACCCAGATCGACCGGATCATCGCCCGCCACCAACTGACCAACGGCACCGGCTCCGTCATCGCCTACCAGGTCGAGAACGAGTACTACAACGGCTCGGCCGCCGGCCGCTCCTACATGCAGCACCTGGAGGACAAGGCCCGCGCCGACGGCATCACGGTCCCGCTGACCGGCAACAACAACGGCACCTTCAACTCCGGTACGGGCGCGCTGGACGTCGACGGCCCGGACTCCTACCCGCAGGGCTTCGACTGCTCCAACCCCGCGAAGTGGAACGGCGTCCCCGACATCAGCTACGACCACCCCGCCGGAAAGCCCCTGTACTCGCCGGAGTTCCAGGGCGGCGCCTTCGACCCCTGGGGCGGGCCGGGCTACGACAAGTGCGCCCAGCTGATCAACGACCAGTTCGCCGACGTCTTCTACAAGCAGAACATCGCCGTCGGCACCACCGCGCAGAGCTTCTACATGACCTACGGCGGCACCAACTGGGGCTGGCTGGGCATGCCGCAGAACTACACGTCGTACGACTACGGCGCCGCGATCCGCGAGACCCGCCAGCTCGATGCGAAGTACGCCGAGGACAAGCTGATCGGGTACTTCACCCAGTCGGTCGCCCCGCTGACCAAGACCGAGGCGATCAGGGCCACCCCGCCCGACGACTCCGCGGTCGTCGACACCGCCCGGATGAACCCCGACACCGGGACGCAGTTCCACGTCCTGCGGCACGGCAACTCCACCTCCACCGCGGTCGACAAGACGCACATCTCCCTCGACTTCGACGCCCAGCCGGCCGCGGACACCACCTACACCTGGGACGACCCCGACTCCGCGCTCCAGTACACCGGTTCGTGGTCGCACGTGGCCGACACCAGCTACACCGGCGGCGACTACAAGCACACGGAGTCGTTCTCGAACAAGGCCGGTGACTCGCTGACCGTCCCGTTCGACGGCACCGCGATCCGCTGGATCGGCTCGAAGACGAACAACCACGGCTACGCCGACGTCTACCTCGACGGCACCAAGCAGGCCACGGTCGACGACTCCGGCGGCGAGAACCAGGCGGTGCTCTTCCAGAAGACCGGTCTGGCACCGGGTGCGCACACCCTGAAGATCGTCGTGGACGGGACGCACAGCTCGGGGTCGACGGACAACTACGTGGCCGTCGACGCCATCGACGTGCCGACAGGCACCGCCGCCGCACAGCCGACCTATCCGGTCGTGCCCCAGCAGCCCGGCACCGCGATCACCCTCGACGGCCGCGACTCGCACGTGATCGTGGCGAACTACCGGCTCGGCGACGCGCGGTTGCAGTACTCCACGTCGGAGCTCATGACCAGCGCGACGATCGGGGACCGGGACGTCGCCGTGCTCTACGGCGACCCGGGCAGCGACGGCGAGACCGTCCTGCGCTACGCCGCGCAGCCCACCGTGACCGCCACCGGCGGCCCGGTCACCACCACCTGGGACGCGGCCACCGGGGACCTGCGGCTGAACTACACGCACAAGGGCCTGGTCCGCGTCAGCGTCAGCGCCGCCGGAAAGCGTCCGCTCCTGCTGCTCCTCGGCGACAAGGACACGGCGAAGACCTTCTGGCGCCAGGACACGGCGACCGGCCCGGTGCTCGTGCGCGGCACCCACCTGCTGCGGACGGCGACCAGCCTGGACGGCGGCCGCACCGTCGCCCTCACCGGCGACAACGCCGACGACAAGAACATCGAGGTGTTCAGCTCCGCCGACCGCGTCACCTGGAACGGCCGGACGGTGCGCACCCGGTCCACCGACACCAGCGCCACGGGCACGATCCCGGTGGCCGCCGCGATCAATCTGCCGGCACTCACGAACTGGAAGCACGCCGAGGAATCCCCCGAGTCGGCCCCTGGCTTCGACGACACCAGTTGGCAGGTGGCCGACAGGACGACCACCAACAGCGTCTCCGGCGGCGACGCGCTGCCGGTGCTCTACGCGGACGACTACGGCTTCCACACCGGCAACACCTGGTACCGCGGCCGCTTCCGCGCCGGCGGCAAGGAGACCGGCGTCCACCTGGTCTCGGACTCCGGCGGCGGCGCCCAGGCGTTCTCCGCCTGGCTCAACGGCACCTTCCTGGGCAGCTCCACCACGGGGAGCGCCGACTTCGCCTTCCCGTCCGGCTCGGTGCGGTCGTCGGGCGACAACGTCATCGCCGTGCTCACCGTCGACATGGGGCACGAGGAGGACTACAACTCGACCAACGGGAACAAGACCGCCCGTGGTCTGACCAGTGCCTCCCTGGTCGGGGCGCCGCTGACCTCCGTCACCTGGCGGGTGCAGGGAGTACGCGGCGGCGAGGACCTCCAGGACACGGTGCGCGGCCCGCTCTCGACGGGCGGTCTGTACGGCGAGCGGGCCGGCTGGTCGCTGCCGGGCTACCCGGACAAGAAGTGGGACCAGGTGTCCCTGCCGGCCACCGACACCCGTCCCGGCGTCTCCTGGTACCGCACGGACGCCGAGCTGGACCTCCCGCACGGGCAGGACACCTCGCTCGGGCTGACGTTCACCGACGACCCGTCCCGCAAGTACCGGGCCACGATCTTCGTGAACGGCTGGCAGGTCGGCAACTACGTCAACTACCTCGGCCCCCAGCACACGTTCCCCGTGCCCAACGGCATCCTCGACACCAACGGCCACAACAGCATCGCCATCGCCGTGTGGAACCTGGACGGCAGCACCGGCGGCCTGGGCAAGGTCGCGCTGACCGACTACGGCAGCTACGCCTCGTCCCTGCGGGTCGCCCAGAACGACAGCCCCCGCTACGACGCGGCGAAGTACGCCATGCCCCAGCGCCCCGGAGCGGACGTCACCCTGGACGTGCCGGACACCGCGCAGCCCGGCCACGCCTTCACGGCCGAGGCGACGGTGGCGGTGCCGAAGGACCGGCCGTCCGCCTCCGGCCTGACGGCTGTGCTCTCCGCGCCCGACGGCTGGACGGTGACCGCCACCGACCCCGCCTCGGTCGCGCGTGTCCGACCGGGGGACTCCGCCACCTTCACCTGGAAGGTCCAGCCGCCGGCCGGGACGCTGCCGTCCGCCTCGGCGCTGACCGCCACGGTGGACTACGTGCAGAGCGGGCGGCGGACCACCGGAGCCGACGAGCGCATCGTCGGCGGGATCCCGCCGACCCCGCCGGCCGGCCAGAGCGCGGTGAGCGACCTGCCCTTCCTGTCGTCCACCAACGGGTGGGGCCCCGTGGAGCGCGACACCAGCGTCGGCGAACAGGCCGCCGGTGACGGCCGCGCGATCACCATCGCCGGCGTCGGCTACGCCAAGGGCCTGGGCACCAACTCGGTCAGCGACGTCCAGCTCTACCTCGCCGGGACCTGCTCCCGGCTGACGGCCCACGTCGGTGTCGACGACGAGACCGGCGGGGCGGGTACGGTGACGTTCTCCGTGATCGCCGACGGCAGGACCCTGGTGACGACGCCGACGGTCCGCGGCAGACAGGCCGCGGTCCCGATCGACGTCGACGTCAGCGGTGCCCAGGTGCTCGACCTCAGGGTCGGTGACGCCGGGGACGGCAACGGCAACGACCACGGCGACTGGGGGGCACCGACCCTGACGTGTGGTTAGGACGTTGCGGTCAGCCGGACGACCCGCCGGGCACGGTCGCGCCGACCGTGCCCGGCGTCGTCGTGCGTGCCGGCTTCCAGGGCAACCCGCTCCGGATCGAGGGCACTTCCTGGTGCCCGCTCTCCTGGCCCGGCCGTCCGTTTGAGAGGTGGGCGGTCGGCCGGACGGTCACACACCGCGAAGGTGTGGCCTCGGCCGGCCCGGTGGTAATCCGGGCAATCGGTGATGTATCGGTACCTTTCACCCGTCGCTGTGGCGGTGAGCGAGAGGCGTGCGGGGAGGTTGACACGCCCGGGGGTCCAGGGGCGGCCCGCACCAGGCGGGGTAATGTGTTCGAGACGCGAACAGTTCTCTGAAGATGGGGCCGATGAACGTGTCGACTCGCGGCAGACGACTGCGGAGCCGAGCCGCCACAGCAGTCTTCGTCTGCGCGATCACCCTGTTACCCGGCCCGAGTTACGCGACCCCGGGCACACCCGATCCGCGCGACGACCAGTCGATCGAGGACATCCACCACGAACTGACCGGCCTCTACCGCCAGGCGGAGGTGGCGACCGAGGCGTACGACGCCGCCGACGTGAAGGCAGCCGCGCAGGCGAAGCGGCTGGCCTCGCTCCACCAGGACCTGGCACGCACCGAGGACAGGCTGGCCGACCTGCACGACCTCGCGGGCGCCGCCGCCCGCACGCAGTACCGCGGGGGCAACCTCGACTCCACCGGCATCCAGTTGCTGCTCGGAGACCACCCCGAACACGCCCTGGACGACGCGGCCCAGGCCCGCCAGGCGCTGCGCAGTCTGGTCACCGTGTCCGAGAGCCGGCAGCGCGCCCGCGCCGAGCTGAGCCGGCAGACGGACGCCGCCGCCGTGAGGCTGCGGGAGCTGAAGAAGGCCCGCGCGGACCAGGCGGACGCGAAGCGGAAGATCGAGAAGAGGATCGCCGAGGCCGAGCGGATCGAGGCCGGCCTCAAAAAGGAACAGACCCGCAAACTGGCCCAGTTGGAGAAGAAGGAGGCGCAAGCGGCCACGTCGAAGTGGGCGGGTCTCAGCTCCGGCGGCGGCACCTCGACCGGCACCGGCTCGGACGGCGGCACGCCCCAGGCGAGCGGAGCGGCCGCGAAGGCCGTCGACTTCGCGCTGGCGCAGATCGGCAAGCCGTATGTGTGGGGCGCCGTGGGCCCCTCGTCGTACGACTGCTCGGGCCTCACCTCCACCGCCTGGGCGGCGGCCGGGCACCCCATACCCCGCACCTCGCAGGCGCAGTGGCAGGGACTGACCCGGGTGGCTCTCGCCTCCGTACAGCCCGGCGACCTGATCATCTACTACGACGCCACCCACGTGGGCATGTACATAGGAGGCGGGCGGATCGTCCACGCTCCGCGGCCCGGACGCACCGTCACGATCGCCCCGGCCGCCTCCATGCCCATCCTCGGTGTCGTCCGACCCGGAGTCTGAACGGATGACCTCCTCACTCACCCCCCGCGACGGGGGGAACCTGCCCGCGCTGAGCGCACCGCCGCTGGTCCGGCTCGACGCCTATGTGGCCGAGGACGGGTCGACGGTGGTCAACGGCCACCTCCTGGAGATGGGCGGCACGCGGCCGCCCAACGAGGCGATCCTCGACGCGATCGCCATGTTCGCCCGCACCCTGGGCGCCCCGGTGGCGGCCACCGTCATCGACCGCAGCGTGCTCCAGGTGGCGCGCCTGCGGGTCCACCCCGACGGCTCCAGCCGGACCATCGGCGAGGAGGAGGACCTGCCGCCCGGGCGCGAGCGCACCGCCGCGGAGGAGGAGGCGTTCCCTCCGCTCGCCCGTGTCGAACGCATCATCCAGCACGCGCAGCGCGGAGAGCTGCACGCCGCGTCCGTCCTCGCCAGCGCGTTGCGCGAGCACCTCACGCTGCGCAGGGGCGCGGAGGACGAACTCTCCCTGGAGGCACGGGCGATCGAGGCGTACCTCGCGTTCCAGCGCGGCGACTACATGCACTCCACCGTCCTGGCGCTGACCGTCGCACGCATCCGCTGCCGCACGGACCTGAACCGCGCGGCGCCCGAGGTCGCCCGCGCCACCGCGGCCTGGCAGCGGCTGACGGACGACGGACAGGTGGCCACCCGGGGGCAGGAACTGCTGCACATGTGGGACCACCTGGTGGCGGAGGGCATCTCGCTGGAACCGGCCCACCAGGCCATGGCCCAGGCCGTCAGGAAGCGCCTCGAACGGGGCAACCGGACCGTACCCGCCCCGGCCGCGGCACCGGCGCTGACCGCGGGCCAGGGACCGGCCGCCCCCGAGGACACGCCCCTCAGCCCGACCCGCCGGGGGCTGCGGCGCTTCACCCGGCGGCCGGGCCGCTCCGTCGAGGCACAGCCCTAGGCCGCCGGTGCTCAGTACGCGTGGTGCACCTGCCAGAACGCCCAGGCCTGGCAGGGGCTGCCGTAGGCGGTGTTCATGTAGTTGAGGCCCCACTTGATCTGCGTGGCCGGATTGGTCCGCCAGTCGGAGGCGACCGAGGCCATCTTGTTGCCGGGCAGCGCCTGGACGAGTCCGTAGGCGCCGGAGGAGGGGTTGACCGCGAGGTAGTTCCAGGTGGACTCGTGATCCACGATGTTGCTGAAGCACTGGAACTGGCCGCTGCCCACGATCTGCGCGGCGATGGCCTTGATCTGCGCCACGGTGTAGGAGCTCTGCACCGGGAAGCCGGCGGTGGGGTCACCGGCCGCGGCCTTGGCCGCCGCGCGCTGCCTGGCGGCGGCCTGCTTGGCCTTCGCGGCCTTGGCCGCCGCCGCCCGCGCGCTCTGCTCGGCGTCCTTCCGGGCGCTCGCGTCCGCCTGCACCGCCATCGCGTCGGCCTGCCGCGTCAGCGACGCCGTCTGCACCTGAGCCTGCTGCCCCGCGGGCAGGTCCGCGAGAAGGGTGGCATCGGCCGCCGTCGCGTCCGCGTCGTTGTTCTGCGCGCTGCTGCCCGAGGCGACACCGACGACACTTCCCACAGCGGTGACCGCGGTGGCCGACGCCACCGCGATTCCCCGGACCGATATGCGGCTCACGCGCTTCTCTTCCTCTTCGCCCGGGCCACCGCGTACGGCGGTCGACAGAAGGAACTCGCCGGTTGGGCACGGCGGTTGGAACACTCTTGCGTGTCGGGCCGCCGGACGCAATGCCGTGGGGAGTGCGGATCCTCACACCGCCGGCGGGCACCTGGCCGGCCGCTCGCGCATCCCGGTGTGAAGGAATGGTCCCTAGGGCCGGATCAGCTCCTTGACACCCCGGGCCGCGAGATGGCGGTCGTCGGTGGCCCGCTCCGCCAGGACGATCGCCGGCCTGGCGCCCTCCGCACGCGCCCGCGTCCAGGTCTCGAAGAAGGCGCCGCCCGGACCGGAGACCGCGCGGGTGGCGGGCGTGCAGTCCAGGACCAGCGCGGTCTCCCGAGGGGCCGGCGGGCGTCGGCCGCGCAGCTCCGCCACGGTCTCCGCCAGCGCGTGCGCGATCGGTTTGGGGCGGCCGGCCGTGTCGAACAGGCCCAGCGTGTACTCGAGTTCGGGGAAGTCGGCGAGCGTCCGGTCCACGTCGTGGGAGCACCACCAGGTGACGCCCCACAGCTGCGTGCAGTCCGCGGCGTATCGCAGGGTCGCGCGGGCGAAGTCCGGGGCGTCGGCGGCCGGGACGTGCGGTTCGGGCGCGCCGGTCTCCTGGACCCAGACCGGGCGGGCGGGGTCCACCGCGTAGGCCTTGGCGAGCTCGGTGCCGTACTCGGCGAGATGCCGCACCTGGGGCGAGCGGGCGCCGTAGCGGCGGGCGCAGTCGCCGGAGAACACCCACGGGTGCACGGTGGTCAGGTCGCCCTTGCGTGCCGACGTCTCCGGTGTGAACGGGTGGCCGTCGTCGTACCAGGCCGCGTCGTACGCGGAGTGGGTGACCAGGCCGACGCCGTCGCCCAGCCCCTCCCGCGCGGCGGCCAGCAGCGTGTCCAGGTAGTGGTCCACCTCGGCGACCGTCACCGGGTTGTGCTCGACCAGGTTGTTCAGCTCGTTGCCGAGCTGGAGGCCGAGGAGGTTCGGGCGGCCGGTCAGGGCGCGGCCGAGGGTGCGCAGCAGGGCGGCCTGGGCCGCGACGGCGTCGGGGTCGGTGAAGACGTTGCGATGGTGCCGACCGCGCGTCCACGCCGGGTAGAAGTCGAAGCTCGACAGATGGCCCTGGATGCCGTCCACGAGGACATCGAGGCCGAACTCCGCGGCGATGTCCACCAATTGCGTGAGCTGGGCCACGGCGGCGGAGCGGACCAGAGTGCGGTCGGGCTGCAGCAGCGGCCACAGGTGGAAGACCCGGACGTGGTCGAGGCCCAGCCCGGCGATCTGCGCCAGGTCCTCGCGGGTGGCGTCCGGATCGACGTCGTGCCATGCGTGGAACCAGCCGCGGCGTGGGGTGTAGTTGACGCCGAAGCGGAGTTCGGGGACGGGCGGGGGCGTGCTGATGGCGTCCTCCTCGGGGCCTCGGACACTCCTCGGACCTTGTCTCACGCGAATGTAGCAACCACCATGGACGGCAATGAACAGTGATTTGAACCCGAATCCGGCAGCGGGTCCGGGAGCGAGGCTGGTCGTCGGGATCGACGCCGGCGGCACCCGGACCCGTGCCGTGCTCGCGGACGCCGATGCCGGGCGCACGCTCGGGGAGGGCGTGGCCGGGCCGGGCAACGCGCTGACCGTGCCATCGGCGGAACTAGCGGGGCACCTGGCCGAGGCGGTCGCGTCGGCCGTGCCGACGGCGGAGCGCGCGCGGGTCGCCGCCGTCGTCGGCGGTTTCGCAGGAGCCGCCCGGTCCCCCGACGCGGAGCCCGGCCGGGCACGGGCACGGGCCGCTCTCACCGCCGCGCTGACCCGGCTGGGCATCGGCGACGCGGCGGTCGAGGTCTACAGCGACATCGAGGCGGCGTTCGCCGGTGCGCCCGGCCGGCCCGCCGACGGACTCGCCCTGGTGGCCGGCACCGGCGCCGTCGCCGCCCGGATCGAGGGCCGCGCGCTGGTCGCCACCTGCGGCGGGGACGGCTGGCTGCTGGGGGACGACGGCGGCGGCTTCTGGATCGGGCGCGAGGCGGTACGGGCGGCCCTGCGGGCAGCGGACGGCAGGGGGAGGGCGACAGCACTGACAGCGGCGGTCGGGCAGGCACTCGGAGTCCCGGCACCCGCACTGCCCCCGACCGGGAGCGAACCGGGGACGACTTCGCCCGACGGCGGGGCTTCGACGCTTCCGGCCGAGTGTGGGGTGCCCGGATTCCCGGCCGGGGGTGGGGTGTCAGGCTCCGCACGCGAGGGCGGCTCTCGGCCGCTCCCGGCCGACGGCGGGTCTGGGCGGTTGCCGGGCCGTGGCGGGTCTCCGGCGCCCGGGGGCGACGGTGGGTCCGGGGGGTTTCCGGGCGACGGGGATGTGGCGCCGGGGAACGGCAGGGGCTCTTGGCCGTTCCTGGGCGATGGTGTGTCTGGAGGGTTCTCGGGCGGCGGCGCGGATCCGGTGTCCGGTCCCCGCGGTGGGCTCTGGGCGTCGCCCCGGCGCGCCGCCTACCGGGCCGCTCTGCTGCCCGCCGTGATGAACCGGCCGCCGGTGCGGCTGGCCGATCTGGCGCCCCTGGTGCCGCGTGCGGCGGCGGAGCAGGACGCGGTCGCCGAGGCCATCCTCCAGGAGGCGGCCACCCATCTCGCCGGGACCGTGGCCGCGCTGGGTCCGCGCCCGGGGGAGGTCCTGGTCGTCACGGGCGGACTGGTCGCCCCGGACGGCCCCCTGCTGAGACCGCTGACCGAACGGCTCGCCCATCTCGGCCTCACGATCACCCCGGTGCCGGACGGCCGCTCGGGCGCCGTGGCGCTCGCGCGGCTCCTCGCCGCCCGCCGCTGACCCACGAGGCATCCCCGTGACGGCACCCGCCTACCGCGCGCCCACCCCGCCCTTGGACGACCGGGGCGCCGACCTCCTCTCCCGCATGCCCCTGCGCGGGAAGGCCGGCCGGCTCAACCGGCGCAGGTACGGCTGGCACGCCAACCGCCGCATGTCTCGGCGGATCCTCTTCCCGAAAAGGCGGTGAGCTCAGCGCGGCCGCCGGGACTTCGCCGCGTGCCGGCCCGCGATGTGGTCGGTCAACGCCAGTGAGGCGCTGGCCCGTTGGTAGGAGAGCTGGGCGACCCGCACGTACAGGCAGTCGATGAGGACCAGGACCGAGTGGCGGGCGCCGATGATGCCGGTGGGGAAGCTGGTCTCGGAGGTGGAGGAGATGAGCCGGATGTCGGCGGCGCGGGCGAGCGGGGACCGCGGGTCGGCGGTGAGGGCGATCGTCGTCGCGCCGCGCTCCCTGGCCGTCTCGAACGGCTCGGTCGTCTCGCGGGTCGCCCCGGAGTGGGAGATGCCGATCGCGACGTCGGCAGGGGTGAGCAGGGCGGCCGAGGTGGCCGCGGCGTGCACCTCGGTCCAGCCCCGCACCGAACACCCGATCCGGAACAGCCGGGTCTCGGTCTCCTGGGCCACCGCGCCGCTGCCGCCCACACCGTAGACGTCGATCCTCCGGGCCCGGGCCATGGCCTGCGCGGCCCGCTCGACCGCGTCCAGGTCGATCCGGTCCAGGGTTTGCTGGACGGCCCGCAGATCCGCCGTGCCGACCACCTTGACGACCCGCTCCAGGCTGTCGTCCGGGGAGATGTCCGGACCGATCTCGGCCGTGCCCCAGTCGGAGGCCTCGCCCCGGCCCCGCTCCTGCGCGAGCGCTATCAGCAGGTGCTGGTAGGAGTCGAGGCCGACGGCCCGGCAGAAACGCGTCACGGTCGCCTGCGAGGTGCCGGTGCGGCGGCCCAGCTCCGCGGCCGAACAGTGGGTGACGGCGGCCGGATCCTCCAGGATCAGCTCGCCGACCTTCCGCAGGGAGCCGGCCAGGCGCGGCAGCTCGGTCCGGATGAGTGTGGTGACGTCGGTCGAGGGCATGCAGGGAAGGTATCAGCCACCGTATACGGCGTCCGATGAATACCAGGACCGCCGCGCGGCGCCCTGGCCCCGTACACGCGGTACGTGATTTATCGATTCATCGGAATAAGGCTGGCTGGGCTGATTCAATCAGACGTCGGCGCGTGTCCCGGGGGCTCACCCCGGCCGGGCCGGCCCTTCCGGTTGTTCCCGGCAGTGGGGAGTGCGCACGTGTCCGTCGAGTCCGCCGACGAGTTCGGGACCGAGCCGGTGACCGCCGAACGCTTCGCGCGGGAGGGCCTCGCCGCCCTCCGGCGCCTCACCGAGGCCGCCCGCGCCGACGTGACCCGGGCCGCGGGCCTGATCGCCGACTGCGTCCGCGCCGGCGGGGTGGTCCAGGCCTTCGGCACCGGCCACTCCCAGGCCGTGGTCCTCGAAGTCGCCGGCCGCGCGGGCGGGCTGGTGCCCACCAACCGGATCAGCATCGCCGACCTCGTCCTCCACGGCGGCGAGCCCCCGAGCGTCCTCGACGACCCGCTCCTGGAACGCCGGCCCGGCATCGCCGCCCGTCTCTACGACCTCGCCGCCCCGCACCCCCAGGACCTCTTCGTCGTCATCTCCAACTCCGGGGTGAACAACGTGATCGTGGAGATGGCGCTGCATGCCGGGGAACGCGGACACCGCGTCCTCGCCCTCACCTCCCTCGCCCACACCAGGGCCGTCCCGGCCGGTCACCCGAGCGGCAGGAAGCTCGCCGACCTGGCCGACGTGGTCCTCGACAACGCCGCCCCGCCCGGCGACGCCCTTCTCGGACTCCCGGGCGGCGGCGCGGTCTGCGCGCTGTCCACGCTGACCGGGGTCATGCTCGTGCAGATGGCGGTGGCCGAGGCGGCCGGCCTCCTCCTCGCCTCCGGCGAGCGGCCCCCGGTGTACGTCTCGGCCAACGTGCCCGGCGGCTTCGAGGGCAACCTGGAACTGGAGAAGCGGTACGCCGGACGCCTCCGGCGCACCGCGAGCTGACGGCACGTCGACCGGCCGCCCGCCGGAGCCGCGCGGGTGGCTGCCCCGGCTCCTCGGCGCGGTCCACCCGGAGCAGCCGTCCCTCCCGCCGGGGGCGGCGAGGAACGGAACCCTGGCAGCGCCCCGGAGCCCCGCGCCGGGTTCTGCCGCTTCGCGCCGTGTCCTGCCGTCCCGCGCTGGTTCTGCCGTCCCGCGCTGGGTCCTGCCGCCTCGCGCCGGTTCTCCCCGTCCCGCGCTGGTTCTGCCGTCCCGCGCTGGGTCCTGCCGCCTCGCGCCGGGTGCCCCCGTCCTGCGCCGGTTCCCCCCGTCCCGCGCCGGGTGCCGTTGCCTCCGCGCCGGGTTCTGCCGTCCCGCGCTGTCAGCGGGCAGGGGCCCGCGGAACCGCGCTGACGGACCCCGCCGTCCGTCGGCCGTGGGCCGCCCTCGCCTGGGTCCTCGCCGCCTCGGCGAGACCGGGCTGCAGCCTGCGGGCGGCGTCCACGTGGTCGTCGGTCCAGATGATCCGGACCGCGACGGGGGTGGCCCGGCCCTGGGCGTCGCTGAGTTCGGTGCGGACAGACTCCACGAGCCGCGCGGCGCACTTCGGCTGGAGCGGCACGGCGCCGGGCACGGGCGAACGGCCGGTGAGGCTCGCGGCGAAGGAGTGGTACCAGTCCGTGACGAGGGCCGCCGACCCGAGGACGGCACGGTGGGCGTCGGTCCGGACGGCCTGCGCGCGGGCCCGGTCCTCGCCCTGCCACAGGGAGACGACGGCGTCCGCGGCCAGCCGCAGCGCGACGACTCCGGTGACGAGCGTGGTCGCGCAGGACAGCGACAGCGGCTTGGCGCCGCGTTCGGCCAGGTAGGTGCGGAACGCGTCGTCGAGGCGGCGGGCGGCGGCCGCGGCCACCCGGCTCTGCGGCTCGAGGTCGGCCCGGTGGCGTCGCCCGAGGGCGTGGTCCACGGCGTCACCGAGGTAGCGGGCGCTGTCGTCGTACGCCTCCGCGAGCGCCTTGTGGACCGCGCCCCGGGCGCCGCGCGGCCAGAAGAACGCGGCCACCAGCACGCTGACCAGGCAGCCCAGCGCGATGTCCTGGACGCGCAGCAGGGCGATGTGCCAGTTCGGGTCGTGGCCGATGTTGAACAGCACCACGAGCGTGACGGTGAACGCGGCCTGCCCGGCGGCGAAGGAGACGGCGGCGGGCGCGATCCCGGCGAACAGGATGGCCACGGGGAGCACGAACCACAGGGCGGTGCCGTGATGACCGATCAGATGCAGCAGCCCGGCGCCCACCACGGAACCGGCCACGGTGCCGAGGACGGCGCGGACGGCGTTCTGCCCGGTGCTGAGCGCGTTGGAGCGCAGCACCGACAACGTGCCCAGCAGCACCCAGAAGGAGTGGCCGACGCCCGTCATCCCGGCCAGGAACACGGCGATGCCGAGGCCTACGGCGCCGCGCAGGCTGTTGTGCAGCCAGACGGAGTCGGGGCGGAGATGGGTGACGGCCCGCTCCCGGGCGGCAGTGAGCGGTGCGGCCAGCGCGCCCGGTTCACCGCCGAGCAGCCGCTCGGCCCAGCTGCGCTGCCAGGCGGTGGCCGCCACGTCGACGTTGTCGGCGACCTGCAGCACGGCGAAGCCGAGCTCCTGGGAGCGGAAGGACACGTCGAGCGTGGCGATGAACCCGTAGACCTCCGCCGTGCTGGTGCCGCCCGGATGCTCGGCGGGCACCCGGACGGTGGAGCTGTGCTCCATCTCGGCCAGGGCCGCCCGCAGCTGCTTCCCGCGGGCCCGCAGCGGGCCGGTGTCCCCGTCCAGGTCGGTGAGCAGGTCGCAGGCCGCCTCCAGGACCCCGGCGGCGGCGCGACGCACGGTGTGCGCGGCCGGATCGCAGGCCGGGGGCTCGGCGGTGTACTCGGACCGGTCCACGAGGATGCCGCAGAGCCAGGTCAGCTCGTCCACCAGCCGGACCACCGCCCGTGAGGTCGCGGACAGACCGGTGGGGCGGTACGGGGTGGCCTCGAAGGCGCCGCGCAGCTCCGCGCCGGTCCGGGAGGTCTGCTCCGCCCCCGCCCGGCACCGGTCGGCGTCGGACCCCGGCCCGTCCGGGCCCGGCAGGCTCGCGCGGATGCGCAGATATCCGGCGGCGGCACGGCAGACGGCGGCCGCCGGGGCGGTGAGCGGGTCGGCGACGGGGCGCGGCCACAGCAGGGCGACGGCGGGCAGCGCGACCGCCGCCGCCAGGCCCGCGCCGGCGAGCCGCTCGGGCAGCTGCGCGGGCGCGGCCGGGGCGCTGACCGGCAGCACGAAGGCCAGCAGGAGCGCCGTAGAGCTGCCGGCCAGCACCGAGCTGACCACCCCGGCGAAGAGCACCACGAACCCGGTCACGACCGTGGCCGCCACGGCGAGCCAGAGCCACCGCGCGGCCAGCGTGCCGAGGCAGATCAGCACCAGCCAGGCCACCGCGAGCGCCGCCTGCGCCCGCAGCCGCTCGACCATCGGCCCGGAGTAGTCGACCAGCAGCAGCATGGAGAACGCGCCGAACGCGGCGTAGCTGGCAGTGACGGGGGAGTGCAGCACCTCGGTGCACAGGGCGAACAGGGCGGGCATCACCAGCGCCGTCCGCCCGGCCCGCCGGGTCGCCGCGAGATCCGGGTCCCGGTCGCGCAGCCACGTCACCAGGCGTGGCGCCCGCCCCGACATGTCCACCTCCGCTGGCCCCGGCAGCCGGCCCCGCCGCCGCACCGCGCTCACCACCCATATGCGGGCACCGCCGGGCCCACCGCAACATTTGCCGGCGCGTACGACCTCCGCGCCGGCCGGTGCCCACCGCCACGCTGGACGTGCCGCTCCGTGTTCAGCGCACCGGGAAGCCGAACGCGTATCCCTGGTCCTTCAGCCACGGCAGCACCTCGCGCAGGGCGGCCACCGTCTCGGAGCGGTCGCCGCCGGCGTCGTGGAAAAGGATGGTCGGACCGTTCGGCATCTCCTCCTTCACCGTGGCGACGATGGCGGCGGTGCCGGGGCGTTCGAAGTCCTTCGAGTCGACGTTCCACCCCAGCGGCCGCATGCCGTGCGCGGCGGCGAGCTTACGGCTGTAGGGGGTGAAGGCGCCGCCCGGGGCACGGTAGTAGAGCGGCCGGACGCCCCCGGACGCCTCGGTGATCATGCGCTCGGCATCGAGGATCTGCTGCGACTGGTAGGCCTCGGGCTTGGTGTCCATGGTGACGTCGTGGGAGACCGTGTGGTCGCACAGCCGGTGCCCCGCCGCCACCACCGCCCTGACCAGGTCCGGGTGCTCCTGCGCCTGCGGTCCGATCATGCAGAAGGTGGCCTTCACGCCGTACTCCTTGAGCACCTGGAGCACCTTGGGGGTCCAGACCGGGTCCGGCCCGTCGTCGATGGTGATGTTCACGCCCCCGGTGCCCCGGTCCGAGGCGTGTGCGATCTCCACCGACACCGGGGCCGGAGCCGCCCTCGGAGCGCTGTGCCGCACCGAGGTACCGCCGCCCGCACGGTCGTCGACGGGGCCGGCCTGCGCGGTCCACAGCGAGGCGGCCACGGTCACGGCTGTGACCCCGAGCGCCGCCGCGACCATCTGGCCGTACCATCCCCGTCCGCCGTGCCGTGCCATGTGCGCCCCGTTCCTGGGTGTCCGGTCCATCTCGTGCACCCGTCAGGACGGATGGCGGCGGGCGCCGGATCCATCCGTTACCGATCACGGACAATTCCGCGAAAGTACTGCGACAGGCGCTCTGCGGAACCTCTAACGCGCAGGAGAGCGAACGGTGTTGGCCGCGGGCACTGTCGCCTGTCGGCTGGGCCGCCTCAGCCGCGCGCTGGGCGAGCTCGCCGACCTCTGGAACGAGCGGCACGCGCAGCGGTGGGAGCCGTTCTCGGTGACCGGCTGATCGGGCCGCCCGATCGTGCGACGGTGGAGTGAGCAGACCGACTCGGCACAACGGTGAGGTGGAGCCATGCGGACCGACTTCGACGTCGTCGTCCTGGGGGCCGGACCGGGCGGCTATGTGGCCGCCATCCGGGCTGCCCAGCTGGGCCTGCGCACGGCCATCGTGGAGGGTCGCTTCTGGGGCGGCGTCTGTCTGAACATCGGCTGCATCCCGGCGAAGGCGCTGCTGCGCAACGCCGAGGTCGCCCAGCTGATCCTGCACGACGCCGAGAAGTTCGGAGTGAAGATCAGCGGTGAGGTGGCGCTGGACTACCGGGCCGCCTACGAGCGCAGCCGGGTGGTGGCCGACGGACGCGTCAAGGGCGTCGGCTACCTCATGCGCAAGAACAAGATCGAACAGTTCGAGGGGCAGGGCACCTTCCTCGATCCGCACACCCTCCAGGTGCGCCTGAAGGACGGCGAGACGACGCTCTCCTTCCGCTCCTGCATCATCGCCACCGGCTCCACCGTGAAACTTCTGCCGGGCACCGTGCTGGGCCGTCGCGTCGTCACCTACGAGGAACAGATCCTCTCCGACACCCTCCCGTCCAGCCTGATCATCGCGGGCGCCGGGGCCATCGGCGTCGAGTTCGCCTATCTGCTGCGGTCCTACGGCGTCGACGTCACGCTGGTGGAGTTCCTGGACCGGATCGCCCCGCTGGAGGACGAGGAGGTCTCGGCCGAGCTGACCAGGCGCTTCAAGCGGCAGGGGATCCGGGTCCTGACCTCCACGGCCGTGCGCTCCATCGAGGAGAGCGAGGACGGCGTCCGCGTGACGGTCGCCTCCGGCGACTCGGAGCAGGTCCTGGAGGCCGACAAGGTCCTCCAGGCCACCGGCTTCCAGCCCCGGACGGCCGGCTACGGGCTGCACAGCACCGGGGTCCGCCTCACCGAGCGCGGTGCCATCGACGTCGACGGGCACTGCCGCACCAGCCGGCCGCACATCTACGCCATCGGGGACGTCACGGCCAAGCTGATGCTCGCGCACACCGCCGAGGCCATGGGCATCGTCGCCGCCGAGAGCATCGCCGGGGCGGAGACCATGGAACTGGACTACCGCATGATCCCGCGCGCGACGTTCTGCCAGCCGCAGATCGCCAGCTTCGGCTGGACCGAGGCCGAGGCCCGCGCCCGGGGCTTCGACGTGCGGGTGGCGAAGTTCCCCTTCACCGCCAACGCCAAGGCGCACGGCTTCGGCGACACGGTGGGGTTCGTCAAGCTGGTGAGCGACGCCCGGTACGGCGAACTGATCGGCGGCCACCTGATCGGACCGGACGTGACGGAGCTGCTGCCCGAGCTGACCCTCGCCCAGAGATGGGACCTCACGGTGCATGAACTCGCCCGCAACGTGCACGCCCATCCGACGCTGAGCGAGGCGGTCCAGGACGCCCTGCACGGGCTCGCCGGCCACATGATCAACCTCTGACGGGCGGGCGTCCGCACGCGCGCGCCTGATGGCGCATGCCCGCGCCGTGGATCCGCAGGGTTTCATCCGGCGGGCAGGTCGGCCAGGAAACGGGCGCCCGAGGTGTACGCGGAGTCGTGGGACACCTCGCCACCGACGGTCCGGGCCAGGCGCCGGGCGAGCGGCAGTCCGAGGCCGGCGCCGTCGTGCCCGTCCTCCGGATCCGCCCGGCGACCCGGCTGGAAGAGGTCGCCCACGAACACCTCCGGCACGCCGGGGCCGTCGTCGGTGACGCTGATCCGCACCCCGCCGGGCACCGGTCGCGCGGACACGGTCACCGTGGAGCGCGCGTACCGGAGCGCGTTCGTCAGCAGCGGGCTGACGATCCGTTCGAGCAGGGCCGGCCGGACACCTGCCGCCAGCTCCGGGCCCGACGTGTCGACGACGGCCGTCACCCGGGCCGGCGCCCCGAGCCGGTCGACCAGCCGGTTGAGGACCGGCCCGACGGCCGTGGCGCCGGGGGCCGCCGTGGCGGCGGTGCGCGCCTCCTCGCGGGCGTCGTCCAGCAGGGTGTCGCAGATGGTCCGCATGGCCTGGGCGGCCTCGGCGATCACCTCGTGCGTGGCGCGGGTCTCGGCGGCGGAGCGCGGCCGGGCCCGCCACCAGTCCAGCTCGACGATGATCCGGGTGAGCGGGGTGCGCAGTTCGTGGGAGAGCTCCCCGGTCAGCTGCCGCTCGTGCCCCAGCACGGTGCGGATGCGGTCCAGCAGTGCGTCCAGCGACGTGCCCAGATTCGCGAGCTCGGCCGGATGGTGGGCGGCGCCGAAGCGCTCGTCGGACCCCGCGGCGCTCCACTCGGTGGCCTGGTCGGTCATGGTCCGCACCGGACGCAGCGCCCGCCCGACGGCGAGGCGGGTCAGGGCGTAGGTGCACGCGAGCATGACGGCGTCCAGGACCAGGGAACCCACCAGCACGGCGGCAGCCGAGTTGCGGTACGGCGCGAGGTCCAGGGCGGTGACCACCGTCGCCGTGCCGCGGACCCCGGCCACGGAGCGGGCACACAGCCGCACCGGCCCAGGACGGCCGGCCGCCACGGTCGTGCAGACCCCGTCGCCCCGTACGGCGAGCCGCGCGGCGGACCGGGTCAGCGAGCCCTCGGCGGCGGTGGCCGGGGGCTTCTCCAGCAGACGGGTGCCCGTGTAGATCCACACGTTGGCGTCGAGGAGCCGGTCATTGACCGTCTCCAGCACCCGTACCCGCGGGCCGCTGGTGTCCACCGTGGTGGCGACGGCGTCCGCGCGGCTGCGCAGTTCGGCGTCCGCCTGGTGTTGCAGGCTGCGGTCCACCACGGTGTTGAACACCACGGTCAGGACGGTCATCAGGAGGGCCGCGGTGGTCAGCGCCACCAGCGAGAGCCGGCCGCGCAGGGTGCGCGGGGTCAGGCGCCTTCGGAGGCCGGTCATGACAGCCGGTGGCCGACCCCGCGCACCGTCCCCAGGCTCAGGGCGCTGCCCGCCGCGCGCAGCTTGCGGCGCAGCCGGCTCAGGTACTGGTCCAGCGTGTTGTCGCTGACCTGGGCGCCGTCCGGCCAGGCGGCCCGGACCAGGTCACGACGGCTCACGAGGGCGCCGTTGGCGGCCACGAGAGCGGCCAGCAGGCGGAACTCCGTCGGGGACAGCTCGATCTCGGCCTCGCCGACGTTCGCGCGGTGGTGGACCGCGTCCAGTACGAGGTCGCCGGCCGTGGACACCGTCGGCGGCGCCGCCCGTCTGAGCGCGGCCCGCAGCCGGGCGACGAGTTCGGCGAGGTGGAACGGCTTGGGCAGGTAGTCGTCGGCCCCCGCGGAAAACCCGGACAGCCGGTCGGACAGGTGGTGGCGAGCGGTCAGAAAGATGATCGGCGCCGTGAACCCGTTGGCGCGCATCGCCTGACACACGTCCCTGCCGTCCGCGTCCGGCAGGCCGACGTCCAGGACGACCGCGCCGATGCCGTCGCCGGTCAGCCGCAGGGCGCCGGCGCCGTCGGCGGCGGGCACCGGCTCGAAGCCCTCGTCGGCCAGCCCCCGGCGCAGCACGTCACGCAGGGCGTGATCGTCCTCGACGACCAGGATCTTGTGGCGCATGGTCCTCCATCGGGTCTACGGCCGTACGGCCCGCTCCGCCGGGTTCCGCCGGGCGGTGATCAGCCGCGGCCCTCTTCGGACGTGGCGGCCCGTCGCCCCCGGTACACCTCGGCGAGAACGGGGACCAGCGACACGACCACGATCAGTGCCACCAGCGGCAGCAGGTACCGGTCGACGTTCGGGATCGACGAGCCCAGCGCGTACCCCGCGAGGGTGAGACCGAGGCTCCACACGAGGCCGCCGACGATCTGCCAGCGGGTGAACGTGCGCACCGGCACCTCCAGCGCCCCCGCCATCGGATTGAGCACCGTCCGCACGACCGGCACGAAGCGGGCCAGCACGATGGCCTTCGCGTGGCCGTACCGGTCGAGATACTCCTCCGCGCGCGTCACCCCCTCGTGCAGACGCCGGGAGCGGCTGCGGGCCAGCAGCGTCCCGCCGGCCTTGCGGCCGATCAGGTACCCGCACTGCGCCCCGGCCAGCGCACCCGTGGCCGCCGCCACGAGCAGCGGTCCCAGCGACAGGTGCAGACCGCCGTGCGCCGAGCCGGTGCACAGCAGGCCGGCGGTGAACAGCAGCGAGTCACCCGGCAGGAAGAACCCGACCAGCAACCCGGTCTCCGCGAACATCACCACCCCGACGCCGAGCACGCCGAAGGCCGCCAGCAGCGAATGGGCGTCGAGCACGTTCACGGCCAGCTGTGACGCGGCGAGGAGCGGTGCGGTCATGAACGGGGCCCTTTCCGGCGGACGGCTTCACACGGACACCAGTGCGACTACAGCCCTGTAGACGTAGGGGGAACTCTAGACGATCGCCCGGCCCGTCCGCCTCCTCGCCGCTCCTTCTCGCTCCGTGGTGGGTGCGGAACACGCTTCCCTACCACCTGCTCGACCCCTGCGACCAGGAGGGATGCCCCGGCGTACAGGTTGCGTTCAGGTTCGCGGGGCGGACCTGAAACTCATGCACCAGAGGCGCCAAAGCATTGGCAAAGACCTCTGTGGCGCCGGGAGGCCGGCGTGTCATGGTGCCGACCATGACCACAGAGCACCTCCTCGACGACCCTTCCCGCGTTCCGCTGCGCACCATGGCGAACAAGGTGCCGGAAGTGACCGCCTACTTCTGGATCATCAAGGTGCTCACCACCGGAATGGGCGAGACCGCGTCGGACCTGCTGGCCAAGGTCCTCGGCCCGGTACCGGCCGTCGGTCTCGGCGGCCTCGCCCTGGCGGCCTCCCTGGCCGTGCAGTTCGCCGTGCGCCGGTACGTCGCCTGGGTGTACTGGACCGCCGTGGTCATGGTCAGCGTCTTCGGCACCATGGCGGCCGACGTCCTGCACGTCGGCCTCGGCGTGCCCTACACGCTGTCCACCCCCTTCTTCGTCGTCGTGCTCACCGCGGTCTTCGTCCTCTGGTACGCCGTCGAGCGGACCCTGTCCATCCACGGCATCCGCACCCGCCGCCGGGAGGTCTTCTACTGGGCGGCCGTCCTGGCCACCTTCGCCCTCGGCACCGCGGCCGGCGACCTGACCGCCACCATCGGGCTCGGCTACCTCGGCTCGGCGGTCCTCTTCGCCGTCGCGATCTGCGTCCCCGCGGTCGCCCACCGCGGCGGTCTGCTGAGCGCCGTACCCGCCTTCTGGACGGCCTACGTCATCACCCGGCCGCTCGGCGCCTCGCTCGCCGACTGGATGGCGGTCGGCCACGGCAGGGGCGGGCTCGGCCTGGGCCTGGCGCCGGTGACCCTGGCCTGGACGGCCGCCATCGCCTGCTTCGTCGGCTACCTCGCCGTCTCCCACCGGGACACCTCGGGCCTCGACCCGGCCTGAGAGCGGCGCCGGCACGGAGCTCCGCCGCCCCGGGCGCCGATGTTGCCGCGACTTCGCCGGTCGCCTCGACAGCATTGCGGCACCGGCGAGTCGGGGGAGTGCTGAGGGGAACCGTAGGTGGGCATGGTGCTCTCGGCAGTCGGCATGGTCGCCTCGGGCGCGCTGTCAGGAGCCGGCGGCGAGGCGGGCAGGCGGACCTCCGAGCGGCTGGACGACCTGCTCAGCCGGGACCGGCGGCCGCGCCGTGGCGCAGCGCTGTTGAGGGGGCGTCAGCTCGCTCGGCGACGGGGGCTCAGCCGCAGGTGAGGCGGCCGGCGGCTGCCTTGGCCGCGAGGACGCGGTGCACGGAGGCGGCGACCTTGTTGCGGAAGGAGGCGTCCTTCGCCATCTGCGCCTGCACCCCCTGCACCATCGCCGGTACGGTCGACGCCTTGACCGTGAGGACCATGTCGCCGCCGGCGCCGATGAACTGCACCGCCCGCTGGGCCGGGGTGTAGGCACGCACTGCGACCGCCTGGCCGAGGTCGTCGGAGATGACGACGCCCTTGAAGCCGAACTTGGTGCGCAGCAGCGAGTTGATGACGGTCGGTGAGAACGCGGCCAGGTGCTTCGAGTCGATCTTGGTGTACTTCGCCGAGGAGATCATCACGAACGGCGCGCCCGCCTTGATCCCGCTCTGGAACGGCTGGAGGCTCGAACTGGACGCGGTGGTCACCGAGTCGACGACGTTCGCGGTGGTGTCGGTGTTGCCGATGACCTGGCCCAGCCCGGGGAAGTGTTTGAACGTGGTCATCACCCCGGCCGTGCGGAAGCCCGCGGCGAAGGCGCCGGTGTGCGAGGTCACCACGGCGGGAGTGTGGCCGTACTCGCGGTAGAAGTGCCCGATCGGGGCGTTGCGGGTGCCGAGGCTCGCGGGCACCACGTCGGCGACCGGGGCGAGGTTGAGGTCCAGGCCCGCCGCCTTGAGCTGCCGCGCCCAGGTCTCTGCACGGCTGCGCAGCGTCGACGTGCTCCAGGTGCCCTGGGTCAGGGCGTTGGGCATCACCGAGAAGCCGGGGCCGCTGAGCACCTGTACCTGGCCGCCCTCCTGGTCGGTGGAGACGAGCAGCCCGACCTGTCGGCCGCCGACCGTGTCGGCGCCCGCGCGGATCCCGTCGACCACGTTCCTGGTCGCGGTGGTTCCGGCGGTGCTGCGCCCGGTGAGCATCACGGACCCGACGTGGTAGGCGCGCAGCGTCCGCAGGTCCGTCGTACTCGGGTGGGTGGCCGCGACGCCGCCCATGAACAGCTGGCCCACGCGCTGGGCCTGGGTCATGCCCGCGTAGACCGTGTCGGCGCAGGTGGCGGCAGGGGCGGTGGGCACGCGCCGGGCGGTCGCCCCGGCGGCCGGCACGGTGCACATCCCGGCGGCGAGCACGGTGGTGAGGAGTCCGACAGTGGTGCGCCGAGCGGCGCGGCCGCCTCGCGTGCGCGGACGTACTGGTGCCCCCATGATGCGCTCCTGACTCAATGCGGGTGCCCGCCACGGAGACCACCGGGCCGACGGACAGCGTCGGACCGCATGGCCCGCGACCGCTTCTCCCCCCACACGTTACGCCGAACGGCTGTCGTCGGCACGTGGGCGGAGCCGTTGCCCCGGGCCACGAGGGCCTGTCGGGACAACGGCTCCGGCGGGGCGGGAGGGAGGGATCAGGGAATGAGCCGCCACTGCTCGATGTAGCCGACGTCGATCGCGGCGTGGTCCTGGACGCGGAGTTTCCAGGTGCCGGTCAGGGGCTGCGCCGAGGCGTCCACGGTGAACGTCTGGTCGACGTTGTCGGCGGAGCCGCCGCTGCGGTTCAGCAGGGAGTAGGCCGTTCCGTTCGGGCCGACCAGGTCGACCGTCAGGTCACCGCGGTAGGTGTGGATGATCTTCACGTAGACCTGGGTGGTCGCCGAGGCGTTCCCGGTGCGTCCGGTGACGGTGACCGGGGACTCCACCGCCGCTCCGTTGTCGGGGATGTCGACGCGGGTGGTGCTGCCGTAGACGTAGGCCACCTCCCAGGAGAAGCTCACGGTGCTGCTGGCGCCGGTGTCGTCGGTGACGGTGAGGGTGACCCGGCTGGTGCCGAGAGTCGTCGGAGTACCCGAGATCAGGCCCGTGTCGCTGATCGTCAGGCCGTCCGGCAGGCCGGTCGCCGTGTAGGTCAGGCCCGCGCCGGAGTTGGTGGTGTAGGCGTCCGTCTGCAGGGACACGGCCTGCCCGATGCCGCTGAGCTGGTCCGGGACCGGGGCCACGTTGACGCCCAGCGCGATCCGGTGGCCCACGTTGATCGCCGCCCACGCGTCGGCGACGGCGAGGTAGGAGGGGCTGTAGGCGCCGAACAGGTCGGCCGCGGCCTGGAGGGTGGCCGTCCGGGCGCCCGCGTAGTTCGTGCTCGACGTCATGTACGTGGTGAGCGCCCGGTACCAGACGCGTTGGGCGTTGTCGATGCCGATGCCCGTCACCGGCTGGCCGTCGTAGGTCGGGCTGTCGTAGGCCACCCCGTTCACCGTCTTCGCTCCGCTGCCCTCGGAGAGCAGGTAGAAGAAGTGGTTGGCGGGGCCGGAGGAGTAGTGGACGTCGAGGCCGCCCAGCGAGGAGCTCCAGTAGTCGCTGGACGCGCCGTCCTTGGAGGGCTTGTCCATGTAACGCAGCGGCGTGCCGTCGCCGTTGATGTCGATCTTCTCGCCGACCAGGTAGTCCGGGACGTCGGCCGGCAGGTTCTCGTAGAACTCGACGGCGGCGGCGAAGATGTCGGAGGTGGCCTCGTTCAGACCGCCCGACTCGCCGGAGTAGGTGAGGCCGGCGGTGGCCGCGGTGACGCCGTGGCTCATCTCGTGGGCGGCCACGTCGAGCGCGGTGAGCGGGTGGGTGTTGCCCGAACCGTCGCCGTACGTCATGCAGAAGCAGCTGTCCTGCCAGAAGGCGTTGACGTAGTTGTTGCCGTAGTGGGCGCGGCTGTAGGCGGCGACGCCGTCGTTGCGTATGCCGTTGCGGCCGAAGACGTTCTTGTAGTAGTCCCAGGTGGCCGCCGCGCCGAAGGCGACGTCCACGCCCGCCGTCTGCCGGTTGGCCGGGGTGCCGTCGCCCCAGACATCGTTGTCGTCCGTGAAGAGCGTGCCCGTGCCGGAGGTGCCCTGGTTCAGGTCGTAGGTGCGGTGCCCGGCCCGGTCGCCGTCGACGAGCTGGTATGTGGAACCGGAGAGCGTGGTGCTCAGGGGCACGGTGCCGTTGAACTGGCCGGTGCCCGTGCCGGTTTCGACGCCCTGGTAGTGGAAGAGCTGCTTGCCGGAGCGGGCGTCGGTGATGACGTGGAGCTCGTTGGGGGTGCCGTCGTCCTGGAAGCCGCCGACGACGGACTCCCAGGCCAGGGCGGGGTGGCCCGAGGCGGCCCAGACGACGAGACGCGGGGCGGCGTCGAGCGCCGGGCGGTCGGCGCCGGACTTCGCCGCGGTGGCGAGTGCGCGGGCCTTCGCCGTGGCCGCGGAGATCTTCGCCGTGGTGGACGAGAGCGTCAGAGCCGCCTTGGTGGCCCGCGACACCGTCAGGCGTCCGCCGTCGGCGTGGACGATCAGGTCGCCGCCGAGGACCTGCAGGCCCCGGTAGGTGCGTTCGTAGCGGGTGTGCGTCGTGCCGTCGGCGTCCTGGCTGACGTCCTTGACGAGCAGCTTCTCGCCGGAGCCGAGGCCGAGGGCCTTCGCGGTGTCGGGAGCGCCGGTCGCGGCGGCCTTGAGCAGCGCCCTGTGCTTCGCGGGCGAGAGCCGGGCGGGAGCCGCGCCGGCGTCGGGGGTGGCCAGGATCTTGGCGGGGGCGTGGCCGCTGGATGCGGCCACGGCGGTGCCGTTCTGGACACCGGCCACGAGCAGGGCACTTGCGGCGGTCAGCACCAGGGCCACGCTGTGTCTGGCGCGACGGTGGTGTCGGTCCTGCCGGAGCATGCGTTCTCCTTCTGTGGGGTGTTCGGGCCCTGGTGGGGCCCGGGAGAGCGGGTCGGCCTGGTAGGGCCGTCCGGCGGCGCGGGTGGAGGGCACGGCTCGAAGCGGGTCAGGTCTTCTCGCTGCCGTGCGAGGTGAAGTGAGGTAACGGACAAGGGAGTTGTGTGAGACACCTGTGAGCAGGCGGTGAACTTCCGGAGAGCAGATTGACACTCGGAAGCCACGCATGTCATGACCGCATCAGAACAAAGGCTTGAACTGACGGTTGCGAGCGGCGGGTTCGATCACCTGCACACCGCTTTTCAGCCGCCTGTTCCGTCGGGCACGGAATCAGCCGTACCGGCCGCCGCCCCGGACGAGGGGTCATGGCCGGCACGGACCCGACCCGTCCTAGCCGTTGATGTCGAGGGCTGTTCCGTACAGCCGGTCCACCTTCAACCGGATCACCACTCGGCGCTCGGCGACCAACTGCTCCAGAAAGGCGTCTTCCTGCTCCGGCTTCGCGGCCGGCGGGATCATCCCGAGCAGTTCCCGGCCCACCGCGTCGCCGGGAACCGCCGTGATCGCGGAGACCTCGGCCTCGCCTTCGGCGACGGCGAACGACCACACGTCACCGCCCTGCACATGCAGTGCCGCATGGGGGTTGTGCCGCAGGTGCGCGACCTTGATGCGGTCGGCGGTGGTCGAGAACCGCACCGTGCGGGCGTCGGCGTCCCAGCTGTACAGCATGGTGGTCATATGGGGGCGGCCACTGCGCTTGACGGTGGCGAGGGTGCCGAACTGCTGCGTGCCGAGGAGGTCGGAGAGGGCTTCGTCGGACAGGGGGCGAGGCGCTGGTCCTTGGGTCATGACGTGGTCAACGCCCTTGGCTGCCCTGCAATTTCGTGGACTTCAGCCCTCAGACTTCAGCCCTCGGCCTCCGCGTCATAGCGCTCGCGGGCCTCGTGGACTTCCTCGATGTGGGTCTCCGCCCAGTCCTTCACGCCCGCCAGCAGCCTGGAGAGGCTGCGGCCGAGCGGGGTGAGTTCGTAGTCCACGCGGACGGGGACGGCCGGGGTCACCGTGCGGGCGAGGAGGCCGTCCCGTTCCAGGGAGCGCAGGGTCTGGGTGAGCATCTTGGGGCTGACGCCGGCGATCTTGCGGCCGAGTTCGCTGTAGCGCAGGGGGCCGGGGACCAGTGCGCAGACGACCAGACTGACCCACTTGTCACTGATCCGGTCGAGCAGCTGGTTGGTGGGGCAGGCCCGGATGAACGCGTCGTACTCCACGCGCGCCTGCTCGCGCCGCTGGGCCGCTGTCGTGGTCGGCATCGCTCACCTCTGGGGGACCTAGGCACCTTCAGGTAACTACTTACCGATGGATAGTAACTCTTCCTAGGGTTGCGGACAGCCCGGGAGAGACCTGGGCGGGAAAGTCGCAGAGGAGCAACGCGTCATGCGCGCAGCAGTGGTGAACACGTTCGGCGGACCCGAGGCCGTGGAGGTCGTGGAGACGGAGCGGCCCGAGCCGAGCCCGACCCAGGTGCGGATCAAGGTCGCGGCGGCGGCGCTGAACCCCGTGGACGCCGGAGTGCGGGCCGGTTTCTTCGGTGGTGCGGGCAAGCGGATCGGGCTCGGCTGGGACGTCGCCGGGACCGTGGACGCGGCCGGCTTCGCGACCGCCTGGAGCGTCGGCGACCAGGTGGTGGCGCTGGACCCCGGCATCGTGCGGCCCCTCGGCTCGCACGCCGAGTACGTCGTGGTCGAGGCGGACGCGGCGGCCACGGCACCGGCCACGGTGGACGCCGTGCACGCGGCGACGCTGCCGCTGAACGGACTGACCGCCGCACAGGCTCTGGACCTGCTGGAGCTGACCGAAGGGCAGTCCCTCCTGGTGACCGGTGCGGCGGGCGCGGTCGGCGGTTTCGCCGTCCAACTGGCCGCCCACCGGGGGATCTCGGTGACCGCGCTGGCCCGCGAGTCCGACGAGGAGCTCGTACGGTCGCTGGGGGCCGCGCACTTCACCGCGGGCACGGCCGAGGCCGGGAGCTTCGACGCCGTACTGGACGCGGCGGTCCTCGGCGAGCCTGCCCTGGAGTGGGTGCGTGACGGTGGCGGCTACGTCGGTGTCCGGCCCGGCGGTGAGCCGGCGCCGGTGCGCGGGGTGCGGACGGCCGCCGTCGGCGTGACCGCGGACGGGACCCGCCTGGCGGAGCTGGCGCGGCTCGTGGACGAGGGCGTGCTGACGCTCCGGGTGGCCGAGACGTTCTCGCTCGACGATGCCGCAAAGGCCCACGCCCGTCTCGCGGCGGGCGGGGTGCGCGGGCGGCTGGTGCTGGTTCCCTGAGCGGGCGGCGAGCGCGGAAAGGGCGCGGGGCTGTGCCGTCGTACGGCTCCGCCGCGTGGCGCGACAAGCCACGACGGTGCCGCAGCCGGCGGCCGGCAGGTCGCGGCTCTCGGCCGGTCCGGCTGGTCCGGCCGGCCGGTGGTGGTGAAGCGTCATCCAGGACCGCCCCGGCACCACCTTCGGCAACGTCAAGGCCGACGTGCTCGCCCACCACGTCCCCGGCTTCCGGCGCGGCGACTTCGTCGAGGTCGTCGAGGGCTCCGCCTGGCCCGAGTGCCCCGTCCGTGACGGGCCGCTCAGTCCGGACGCGGTCCGAGCAGCCCCTCCACGATGTCGCGGAGGGGGCCCAGGAGGTCGTCGGGCGTCGCGTCGGCCAGCGGCCGCAGGCCCACCGCGGAGCGTACGACGGCGACCCCCACGCCGAGGGCGACCAGGAGCTCCGCCCGCAGCCGGGCGTCGGGTGCCGCAGGGGCGCCCGAGGCTTCGAGCACCTGCCGGCCGAACTCCGCCAGGGCCCGCCGGCGCAGATCGGTCACCTGCTCGTCCCCGGAGTCCCGCAGCAGCATCAGCACGGGGTGCTCGCCGAACTCCGCCCACGCCCCGGCCGCCAGCTGCCGGCTCAGCGCCTCGGCCAGCGCGGCCCGGTCGCGCGGGAACTCCCCGTCGCCGCCCAGGAACCGCGGTGTCGACGCCAGCGCCGCCTTGAACAGGCCCTCCTTGGAGCCGAAGTACCGCTTGATGAGGGCGAGGTTGACGCCCACGTCCGCGGCGACGTCCCGCAGCGTCGTACGGTCGTAGCCCAACTGCGTGAACCGGCTGCGGGCGGCCAGCAGCAGAGCCCGCCGGGTCGCCGCGGCATCCCGGCGGCGAGCCCCGGCGGCGGCCTGATCCGTCACGTCGTCCGACGACACAGCGGCTCCTCTCTCCAACGCCACCCGGGACCCCTCGACGGACCCGGTTTCCCGAGTCCGCCACGAAGTAATCATGCGTTGACATGATCCCCCAGCGCGGTCTACGTTGCCAAGTAATCGCTTGATGACCAACGGGCACGTGGAAGGAACAGAGACGGTGCCTCAGCAAGCCCTGCTCGTCATGGATGTCCAGCAGGTCGTCGTCGACCGCTTTCCCGACTCCGGGTACCTGCCCCGCCTGGGCAAGGCGATCGACGCCGCCCGGGGCGCCGGGGTCCCGGTGATCTACGTGGTCGTCGGCTTCCGTCCGGGCTACCCGGAGGTCAGCCCCCGCAACAAGATGTTCCGCGGCCTCGTGGGCGCCGCGACGCGGCAGGCAGGGGACGACAGGGCCACCCAGGTCCACCCGGACGTGGCCCCCGCGCCCGGCGAGCCGGTCGTCACCAAGCGCCGCGTCAGCGCCTTCGCCGGCAGCGACCTCGACATGGTGCTGCGGGCCGGCGGGATCGAGCACCTCGTCCTCACCGGCATCGCCACCAGCGGTGTCGTCCTGTCCACCCTGCGCCAGGCCGCCGACCTCGACTTCGAGCTGACCGTCCTGTCCGACGGCTGCCTCGACTCCGACCCCGAGGTGCATCGCGTGCTCACGGAGAAGGTCTTCCCCAAGCAGGCAGAGGTCGCGACGGTCGACGCGTGGGTGGCAGCACTCTGATCGCTCGCCGGCAACCGCGCCGCACGCGCACGGCCGACGGCACCGGACTCCAGCTGTGGACCTGCGTCGGCACTCCCCACCAGAAGTGACACACGGGCTGATCTCCGCGGACACTCCGAAAACATCGGAGGAGTCAAACGGTTGATTCAAGATCAGCCCTGTGAACGCCCAGTTCAAACCTGCCTACTCGCTCAAGCAAGCGCGAACTTCGCCGCGTTGACCTTGTTGACAGGTGTATGTGGGGTCTCTAGGTTCGCCGATACACCCGATGTATCGAGGATCCGTCAGGTAGGGAGGACAATGATGACCTCACCCCCGGACAAACGTTCACCGGTCCCCCGCAGAGCCGTGCTCGGCACCGCCCTCGGCGGTGCGGCGGCCGCGGCCCTGCCCGGCACCGCCCATGCGGCGGCCGCGGAACAGGCCGGCGCCCACGAGGAGCAGGGCGGCGCGGGAGCGGCGAGACATCCCTGGAAACTCCGCAACACCATGACCGGCGACGGCGCCTGGGACCGGTTCCTGCGCGGCCAGGACCTGCTGTGGAGCAGGCTGCCGACCCTCTGGCACGAGGCGCCGTTCCTCGGCGACGGGCTGCTCGGCAGCATGGTCTACCAGGAGCCCGGCACCCAGCAGATCCGGTTCACGGTCCAGCACGGCCGGGTCCAGGACCACCGCCCGCAGTTCGGCAGCGGCTGGGGCACCGCCCGCCTCCCCGTCGGGCACCTCACCCTCGAACCGGCCGGCACCGTCACCGCCGTCGACTGGCGCCTGAGCCTGTGGAACGCCGAACTCACCGGCACGGTCAGCACCACCGCGGGCACCCTCACCCTCGCCGCCCTCATCCACGACGAGGTCCTGGCCGTCCGGGTCACGGCCACCGGCGATGAGCGCGTCACCTGGACCTTCCACCCCGAGGAGGCCATCAGCCCCCGCAAGATCCAGGAGGCGCCGCCGGCCGGCTACACGGCCAACCCGCCCTGGTCCACCCGGACCACGGCCGACGGCACCGAACAAGTCCTCCAGCCTCTCACCGGCGGCGGCCAGACGGCCACCTCCTACCGGCGCACCGGCGACGACCTGCTGCTGAGCGTCGGCCACAGCTTCCCCTCGGACAGCGCCGCCGAGGCGGACTCCCGGCGCAACCTGCGGCGCGCGGTGTCGTACGGCAGCCTCAGGCGACGGCACACGCGCTGGTGGCACGCCTTCTACCAGAAGAGCTTCGTGTCGTTCCCCGACCAGCGGCTGCAGAGCTTCCACTGGATCCAGCTCTACAAGGTCGCCTCCGCCAGCCGCGCCGACGGCCCGGTCATGGCCACCTCCGGGCCCTGGCTGGAACCCACCCCCTGGCCCGCCGTCTGGTGGAACCTCAACGTCCAGCTCGAGTACTGGCTCATCCACGCCTTCAACCACCCGGAACTGGACGCCCTCGCCACCACCCTGCGCCAGAGCCAGGAACAGCTCACCGCCAACGTGCCCGCCGCCTACCGCCCGGACAGCGCGGGCATCGGCCGCAGCTCCGACATGTTCGCCGACCGGGAGGTGGGACAACCGGGAACCGGCGCGGAGACCGGCGACCTCACCTGGGCGCTGCACAACGTCTGGCTGTCCTACCGCCACTCCATGGACAGGTCCCTGCTGCGCGACACGATCTACCCGCTGCTGCGCCGCACGGTCACCTACTACTGGCACTTCCTCACCCTGGGCAGCGACGGCAGGCTGCACCTGCCGAGCACGCTCTCGCCCGAGTACCCGGTCGTCCCGCCGCAGGACACCAACTACGACCTGGCGCTGATCCGCTGGGCCTGCCAGACCCTCCTGGAGTCCGCCGAACTGCTCGATATCGACGACGAGTTGAAACCGCGCTGGCAGGAGATACTGGCCCGGCTCGCCCCGTACCCGGTCGACGGCAACGGCTTCATGATCGGCGCCGACACCCCGTACGACCAGTCCCACCGCCACTACTCGCACCTGCTGATGGTGTACCCGCTGTACCTGGTCAACTGGGACCAGCCCGAGAACCGCGAGCTGATCACGAAGTCGGTCGTGCGCTGGCACGCGCTGACCGGCGCCCACCGCGGCTACAGCTACACCGGGGCCGCCTCGATGTACGCGATGACCGGAGACGGCGACACCGCCCTCGGCTACCTGCGCACGTTCTTCGACCCCACGACCCGCTACCCCTGCCGGGCCAACACCCACTACACGGAGGCCGGTCCGGTCATCGAGACCCCGCTGTCCGCCTCGCAGTCCCTGCACGACATGTTCTGCCAGAGCTGGGGCGGGGTCATCCGGGTCTTCCCGGCCGTCCCCACCGCCTGGGCCGACCTCACCCTGCACGACTTCCGCGCCCAGGGCGCCTTCCTGGTCAGCGCCGTCCGCACGGGGGGCAGCACCCGGTTCGTCCGCGTCCGCAGCCTGGCCGGTGAGCCGCTCAAGCTCCGGCACGGCCTCACCGGCCGGCTCACCGTCCTGCTCGACGACGGCACCCCGGCCCGCACGCAGGACCTGGGCGACGGCACCCTCGCCATCGACCTGCCCCGCGGCCGCGAGGTCCTCGTGCACTCCGGCGCCCGCCCCGACCTCGTCATCGCTCCCGTCGCCGTCAGCGAACCCGGCGCGGCGTGGGGACTGCCGTGACCACCGACCGTGAAGGCAGAGCTCACATGGCCGTTCCACTCCCCACAACCATGGTCGCCGCGCTCTGTGCCGGGCTGACGGCCGCCCTCCTCGGCACCGCGCCCGCACGGGCCGGACAACAGCAGCCGCACACCTGGACCGTGACCGAGGCGGCCCACGCCCCCCGCGCCCGGATAGCCCTGGACGACACCACCGGCACCCTCAGCCTCACCGTCTCCCGTGACGGCCGTACCGTCATCGAACCGTCGCCCGTCGGCATCGTCACCCAACAGGCCGACCTCTCCCAGGGACTGCGCTTCCTGCACCGCAAGGACCGGACGGTCGAGGAGCGTTACCGGGCGAAGTCCGGCAAGCGCCTGGACCGACGGGTGCGCATGAACGAGACCCGGCTGTCCTTCGCCACCGCGGCCGGCGCCCGACTCGACCTGGTCGTCCGCGCCTCCGCCGACGGCATCGCCTACCGGTACGCGCTGCCCGCCGGCCACGGCGACGTCCTCGGCGAGGCCTCGGCGTTCAACCTGCCCGCCGACGCGGGCGCCTGGCTCAGCACCTACCGGGTCGACAACGAGGGCCAGTTCAACCAGTACACCGCAGCGAGCGCCCCGACGGCCGAGTACTCGGACCAGGCCCTGTTCGCCACCGACGGCGGCTACACCCTGCTCGCCGAGTCCGACCTCACCGGCGCCTACTCCGGCGCCCGGCTCGCCCACACCCAGGGCACCGGCACCTACCGGGTCAGGCTCGCCGACAGCCAGGTCCACACCGACGGCCCCCTCACCACGCCGTGGCGGGCCATGATCACCGGCGACCTGGCCACCGTCACCCGGTCCACCTTCACGGACGACCTCGCCCCCGCCTCCAGGGTCGCCGACACCTCCTGGGTCCACCCGGGCACCGTGCTGTGGACCTGGCTGGCCGGCGGCCGTACGGCCGGGCAGAGCCTCGACGCGCAGAAGGCGTACGTCGACTACGCGGCCGCACACCACTGGCCCTACGAGGCCGTGGACTCCGGCTGGTACTTCAAGAAGGACGAGTGGGACGTCACCGATCCCGACTGGCAGACCGACAGCTGGATGCCGCAACTCGTCGACTACGCGCGGGCCAAGGGCGTCGGAATCATCGTCTGGATCCACCAGCGGGACCTCGACACCCCGGAGGAGCGCGCCCAGTGGCTGCCCACCCTGGAACGCTGGGGGGTCAAGGGCGTCAAGATCGACTTCATGAACTCCGAGGCGCAGTCCATGTTCCAGTGGTACGACACGATCCTCGCGGAGACCGCCGCGCACCACCTCATGGTCGACTTCCACGGCGCCACCCTGCCCAAGGGCATCCAGCGCACCTGGCCCCAGGTGATGACCATGGAGGCCGTCGGCGGCGAGGAGAAGCGCACCAACACCGCCACCCACCTCACCACCCTGCCCTTCACCCGCAATGTCATCGGCTCCATGGACTTCACCCCCGGCGGCTTCCAGCGGGTCGGCCAGCGCCCGGACTCCGACGCGGCCGAGGCCGGGCTCACCGTCGTGTACGAGTCGGGGCTCCAGATGTTCGCGGGCACCCCCGAGTCGTACGACCAACGGCCCCTGGCCCGTGACTTCCTCGACCAGGAGCCCGCGGCCTGGGACGACACCCGGCTGCTGGCCGGCAGCCCCGGACAGGAAGCCGTGCTCGCCCGCCGCAGCGGGAACCGCTGGTTCCTCGGCGGGGTCTACGCCGGGGCCGCCCGTACCGCCACCGTGCCGCTGGCCATCGGCCGGGGCCGCTGGCTGGTGCAGACGATCAGCGACGGCGCCGACGGCCTGGTCCAGGACAGCCAAGTTCTGCGCGGAGGAGACGAGTTGAGCGTCGATGTGGTCGCCGACGGCGGCTTCGCCGGGATCGCCTGCCGCTGGCTCCCGGGCATCACCACCTGTTACCGCTGAGCGCGCACCGCCGCCCGGCGGGCACCGAGCAACAGCCTGAGGGTGCCCGCCGGGGAAGGCGACGCCGGACCGCGCAGCACTCCCGTACCGCGGGCCAGTACCGCTTCCGCGGTCATCAGCTCGATCTCGACGAGGGCGCTCACCATCGGCCGGTGGGGCGCCGGCATCAGGGCCGCCACTTCCCGCCCCGACCGCAGATCGGTCCGGGCCCGTTCGACCTCGTGCTCGATGAGAAGCCGCAGCCCGTCGGAGGTCCGGCCCGCGGCCAGGTCCTCCACCGTGACCGAGAAGCGCTTCAGGGTCTCCGCCGGGATGCCCAGGTGCCCCTCCCGCAGGTCCTCGGCCAGGTCGTTGACGAAGTCAAGCCGCTGGCTGCCGTCGATGAGCGTGCGGCACCCTGCGCGGAACCGCCCGTCGGTGTCGCTCTCCGGTCCCAGCAGCCCGGCGATCGGGAGGAAGGCGGGCAGCGAGTAGGCGTCCACGTACGCCTGGTAGTCGGCCTCCGCGGCGAAACCGTCGAACGCCAGCTCGGCCGCCGCGGTGGCCAGATACTCCTCGACGGCCGCCCGGTGCCGCGGGTGTGCGCCGACCGTGTGCACCAGGGTGCGGATCAGCGGGTCGTCACTCGCGCCGGTCTCCAGCGCGGTGCGCACCCGTTCCTCCCAGGCGTCCCAGGCCGCCGCCCGCTCCGGCTTCGGGCCGGAGTCCAGGAGTGTGTCCCCGTGGTGCATCACGGCGGTCGCGGCCACCACATGGGGCAGCACGGCGGGCGGCAGCAGCACCCGGCAGGCGAGGTAGGCGCTGCGCCGGTACCTGCGCACCAGCCGGCGCTGGACGCTGTAGTCCCGGCGCAGTTCCGGGTCCGTGATGCCTGCCGCGGTCAGGATCGTGTTCCACGCGCTCACGAAAAGGATCGTAGAGGCTGCCGCGGACCGCCCGGCCGCGGGCGGTGGATCCAGGTCCCAGGGAGGGACCGGCGGGGACATGTTCAGGCGAGGGACGTCAGGAAGTCGACGAGGGCCGCGTTCACCTCGTCCGGCCGCTCCTGCTGGGTCCAGTGCCCGCAGCCCGCGAGCCGCAGGGGCTCGCGCACCAGGTTCGGCATCAGCTCGGGCAGACGGGCGATGAGTTCCGGGGTGCCGGGGAACGCCGGGACCAGGTCACGGTCGCCGTACACGTACAGCGCGGGCGGGGAGACGACCGCGCCCTGCCAGGGTGCGGTCAGTTCCCAGTTGCGATCGAGGTTGCGGTACCAGTTGAGGGCGCCGGTGAATCCGTGGGAGAAGCTCTCGGTGAGGGCGTCGAGGTCCGCCTCGGTGAACCACGGCGGCAGCTCCCGCGGATCCGGCATGTCCGCGAGCCAGCCGCGCTCGGCGTCGACCAGCGGCTGCCGGACCTCCCCGGCGCCGGCGCCGTCCCCGGACGCCATGGTGAAGAACTTCCGCAGCGTGGTGCGCGGGTCGCGGCCGAACTCGGCGTCGGCGACCCCCGGCAGGTTGAAGTAGTTCCAGTAGAAGCGGCCGCCGAACCTGCGGTCCATCGTCTCCAGCGGGGGCTGCGCCCCGCGGAACGGCGGCGGCACGCTCAGCCCGGCCACCCCTCGTACCAGGTCGGGGCGGAACAGTGCGGTGTGCCAGGCCACCGGCGCGCCCCAGTCGTGCCCGACGACGAACGCCCGCTCCTCGCCCAGCTCCCGGATCAGCCCGACGACGTCGCCGACCAGGTGGAAGATGCTGTACGCCTCGACCTCCGCGGGGTGATCGCTGCTGCCGTACCCGCGCTGGTCGGGGGCGACCACGTGGAAGCCGGCCGCGGCCAGCGGACCGAACTGGTGCTGCCAGGAGTGCCAGGACTCGGGAAAGCCGTGCAGCAGCACGACCAGCGGACCGGAGCCCTCCTCGGCGATGTGCAGCCGGGTCCCGCCCACGTCGACCATCCGATGCTGAACCATGTGCACGAGCGTACGCGCAACGATCTTCGGCTACCCGTCGTGGCCGGCTCCGGGTGCGGGGGAGGCGCCCGTGGCGGCCGCTGTCCGGGTCGGTCGGCCCAGCGCCCAGAACAGCACACCCAGGAGCATGAAGCCGACCAGCGGGACCAGCTCGGTGAGCAGGTACTTCCCGCGCTCGGCGTGGGTCCAGCCGTCCGGCGCGTAGTCGGCGCCGAACCAGTGGTCGCCGGCCCCGGGCGCGACCAGCTGCACGCTGGCGAAGAGGATGAGCAGGGTGAGTACCGTGCTGATGACCCAGGGGAAGGGGGCCTTGTACGGGCGGGGTGCGTCCGGGTGCTTGCGGCGCAGGAACGGGAGCGCCGGGAAGATGCCCAGGTAGCTGACGAGCGTGGTCGACACGGCGAGGCCGAGCACCGCGCCGAAGAGCTTGGCCGCGCTGCCGTTGGTCAGCTGGTGGGCGAGGATCAGGACACCGGTGGAGACCAGGCCGCTGAGGATGTTCACCCGGACCGGGGTGCCGAACCGGCTGGAGATCACGCCCAGGAAGCGGGGCGCCGCGCCGTCGTAGCCGGAGACGGCCAGGGCGCGGTCCGAGCCCATGATCCAGGTGACGCCGGAGGACAGCACCGTGAGGATGAACATGATCCCGGCCAGGTCTCCGAGCACGGTGCCGAACCCGCTGAGTGTGGCCGTGCCGTCGGCGCCGACGTGGCCGCCGTACACCGTGAAGACCTGCCGGATCGCGTCGACGAAACCACCGAGGCCGGTGATCGCCTTGACCGGCAGGACGAGCAGGATGCCGAGGATCGGCAGCGCGTAGAGGAGGACCGAGAGGACGGCGCTGCGGAAGATGCCGTAGGGGATGTCCTTCTGCGGGTCCGTCATCTCGTCGCCGGCCGTGTTGGGCAGCTCGAAACCGACGTAGTTGAACATCAGCACCGGCACCAGGCCGACGAACCCGGCGTAGGTCGGCGAGAAATCGCCGAGGCCGAAGCCGTGCAGGCCGTGCTTGATGCCGTACACCACGACCGTGACGGTGAACAGGCCGAGCAGCACGAACCGGCTCCAGGCACCGATGGTCGGGATCCACTTGCCGACGTCGAAGGAGAGGATCGCCGCGAGCACGCCCACCCAGACGAAGACGACGGTGAAGACGTAGAAGGCGGGGGTGCTCAGGTCCTTCCCGTCGTTGAAGAAGGTCGTGTACGCCGTGACCGCGGAGACGGCGAGGGTGCCGCCCAGCCACACCGGGTTGGTGATCCAGTACAGGAAGTTGTTGACGGCGCCGGCCAGTCGGCCGAAGGCCCGGCTGGTCCAGATGTACGGGCCGCCCTCGTCGGGGAAGGCGGCCCCCAGCTCGGCGATCAGCAGCGCGGAGGGCACGAAGAACACCACGGCGAGCACGATCAGCCAGGTGAACGCCTCGGCACCGTTCTTGGCCACCGCGCCGATGGTGTCCACGCCGACGATGGTGCACAGCAGGAAGAACAGGATGTCGAAGCGGCCGAAGTGCTTGCGCAGCTTCTGCCGTTCCACCTGGGCGGCGGCCGGCGAGTCGACCGGCTCGGGTGCGAGGGGTGCAGCGGTCACCGGGAGCTCCAACGTGCTCGGGAGGGGCGCGATCCGGCCATGGTCCACTGCGCCGCACAAGCGCACAAGCGTTTGGTCCCAAGTCGTGACCATCGCGGCGGGCACTCATAGCCGACGGAAACCTGCCGGAAACGCGGGAGCCCGGGGCTACCCGCTCCGGGTGCCCAGCAGCCGTCGTACCCCGCCGACCGCGGCGACGGTCAGGGCGGTCGTGGCCGCGGCCGTCACCGCCGGGTGCCGGGCCAGCGCGGCCTGCGCCGAGTGGGCGTGCGACCGCTCGTCGAACTCGCCGTGGGCGCCGTGGTCGGTGCCGGGAGCGGCGTCGGCCGGGGCGTACAGGTTGCCCCGGCCGGCGAGGGCCGGCGCGTCCGTCTGCTGGGAGTCGAAGCCCGTCCGCGCCAGGTAGCGGTCGAGCAGCGCCGGGGCCAGCCGGTTGGCCCAGATCGTCGCCGCGGTGGTGGCCCCGATGTAGCGCTGCTTGCGCCTGGGGTGATCGGCGGCGTGGAGGACTCCGCGGGCGGCCACCTCGGGCTGGTAGATGGGCGGCACCGGCTGCGCGTGACGGGGGAGCCGGGTGCGCACCCAGGAGAACTGCGGGGTGTTGACGGCCGGCATCTGGGCGACGGTGATGTTCACGTTGCTGCCCTGGTGCAGCAGTTCCACGCGGACCGACGAGGTGAAGCCGTTGATCGCGTGCTTGGCCGCGCAGTAGGCCGACTGGAGCGGGATGGCCCGTTCGCCGAGCGCGGAACCGACCTGGACGACGGTGCCCCGGTCCCGGGGGACCATCCGGGCGAGGGCGGCCCGGGTGCCGTTCACAAAGCCGAGGTAGGTCACCTCGGTCACTCTCCGGTACTCCTCCGGGGTGATCTCGGTGAAGGGCGCGAACACGCTGGTGAAGGCGCAGTTGATCCAGACGTCGATGGGCCCGAGGGTGCGCTCGACGGCGTCGGCGGCGGCCTCCACCTGGGCGGGGTCCGCGGTGTCGGCCCGCTGGATCAGCGGCCGGCCGCCGCGCTCGCCGACCTCCTTGGCGGTCGCCTCCAGCCCGGCCTCGCCCCGCGCGATGAGCGCGACGCGCGCACCCCGCTCGGCGAAGAGCCGTGCCGTGGCACGTCCGATACCGGCGCTTGCTCCGGTGATGACGACGACTTGCGACATGATCCTTTCCTTCGGTCAGTGGGCCTCGGCTGTCGGCTTCGGCCCGTCGGCTCCGGGCCGTCAGGCGACGCGGTAGGGGCGGGCCCGTTCCGTGCGGAGGGTGAGGCCCAGGCCGGGGGAGCCGTCCCGGCCCGGGAGGAGGGCGCCGCCCCGCGGGCTCGGCGCGCCGTCGAAGAGCAGCCGCTCGATGCGGACGTGGTCGTGGAACCACTCCAGGTGCCGCAGATTCGGCACCGAGGCCGCCGCGTGCGCGTGGGCGGCGGGCGCGCAGTGCCCCGAGATCTCCAGGCCGTGGCCCAGCGCCAGCGCCGCGACCCGCAGCCAGACGGTGATCCCGCCGCAGCGGGTGACGTCCGCCTGAAGGCAGTCCACGGCCCCGGCGGCGAGCATGTGCCGGAAGTACGGCAGCGTGTAGCCGTACTCCCCGGCCGTCACGTCGGCCAGGACCCGCCCGCGGACGGCGGCGAGCGCGTCGAGGCGGTCGGCGGAGACCGGCTCCTCGAACCAGGTCACGCCCTCCCCGTCCAGCGCCGCCGCCACCCGCACCGCCTGCTTGGCGCCGTAGCCGCCGTTGGCGTCCACGTACAGCTCGGCCGCGTCTCCGATGCTCTCTCGGGCCCGGCCCACCCGCGCCAGGTCGCGGGTCTCGCGGCTGCCCCAGGACTCACCGATCTTGATCTTGACCCGGGGGATGCCCTCCTCCTCCACCCAGCCCCGCAGCTGCCGGTCCTGGTGCTGCTCGTCGTACGTGGTGAAGCCGCCGCTCCCGTACACCGGCACGTCGTCCCGGGCGGCGCCGAGCAGCTGCACCAGCGGAAGCCCGAGCAGCCGCGCCTTGGCGTCCCACAGGGCGATGTCGACGGCGGAGATCGCCTCGGCGGCGATCCCCGGCAGCCCGGCGTTGCGCACGGCTCGCTGCATGGCCTCGTTGGCGCGCGGCACGTCGAGGGCCGGCAGGCCGGTGACCGCCCCGGCCAGCAGGTCGTCGACGACCCGCGCGGCCGCGGCCGGGGCGTACGTGTAGCCGAGCCCGGTGACCTCCCCGCAGCCGACGGTGACCAGGACCAGCGTGGTGCTGTCCCAGCTCGCGGTCCCGTCCGCCTCGGGCGTGTCCGTCGGGACGGTGTAGACGGCGCTGTCCACCCGCTCGACGGCCGGCAGGTCGCTCACCGTCGGCCCGCTTCGTGCCGGTGCGGCAGGAACTCCTGCACCTTGGCCTTGAAGCCCTGGCGGACCATCGCCACCCGGTCGCTGTCGCCCTTGAGGACGGCGGCCGCCGCGGCCTCGATCTGGTCGAGGGTGGCGTGCGGCGGGATCGGCGGTACGGCGGGGTCGGTCACGAAGTCCAGCACACACGGCCGGTCGGCGGCGAGCGCGGCCTCCCAGGCGCCGCGCACCCCGCCCGGCTCCTCCACACGCATGCCGGTCAGCCCCAGCGAGCGGGCGAAGTCGGCGTACCCGACGTCCGGGAGGGACTGCGAGGGCAGGAACTGCGGGGCGCCCTCCATCGCCCGCATCTCCCAGGTCACCTGGTTCAGGTCCCGGTTGTTGAAGACGGCGACGATCAGCCGCGGATCCGCCCAGTCCTGCCAGTACTTGGCGACGGTGATGAGCTCGGCCATGCCGTTCATCTGCATCGCCCCGTCGCCCACCAGGGCGATCGCCGGCCGGTTCCCGTGCGCGAACTTGGCACCGATGGCGTAGGGCACGCCCGGTCCCATCGTGGCCAGTGTCCCCGACAGCGAACCCCGCATCGCCCCGCCCAGCTTCAGGTGCCGGGCGTACCAGTTGGCGGCCGAACCGGAGTCGGAGGAGAGGATGACGTCGTCCGGGAGCAACCCGCTGAGGGCGTGGGCGACGTACTCGGGGTTGATCGGGTCGGCCGAGACGGCGGCCCGCCGGTCCATCACCTCCCACCAGTCCCTGACGTTGTTCTCGATCTTCTGCCGCCAGGACGGGTCCTCCATCTGGTCCAGCAGCGGCAGCAGCCGGCGCAGCGTCCGGGCGGCGTCGCCGACGAGGTTGACCTCGAAGGGGTAGCGCATCCCGACCATGTGCGGATCGATGTCGATCTGCACCGCCCGCGCCTTCCCGAAGGCCGGCAGGAACTGCGTGTAGGGGAAGGACGAGCCGATCACGAGGAGCGTGTCGCAGTCGCGCATCATCTCGTAGGACGGCCGGGTGCCCAGCAGTCCGATGGCGCCGGTGACGTAGGGCAGGTCGTCGTCGAGGGCGTCCTTGCCCAGCAGTGCCTTCGCGACGCCCGCGCCGAGCCGTTCGGCGACCTCCTTGACCTCCGTGCGGGCGCCGCGCGCGCCCTGGCCGATCAGGATCGCCGCCTTGCCGCCGGAGTTGAGCACATCGGCGGCCCGCTGGAGGTCGCCGTCGTCGGGCACCGGAGCGTAGTGCGACATGCCGAGGCTGGACGGCACCATCTTGAAGGCGTGTTCGGGCGGCGAGTAGTCGAGTTCCTGCACGTCCGCCGGGACGATCAGGGCGGTCACCGAGCGGCGCGCCATGGCGGTGCGCATCGCCCGGTCGAGCACGTTCGGGAGCTGCTCGGGGACGGTGACCATCTCGCAGAAGTCCGAGGCCACGTCCTTGTACAGGCTGAGCAGGTCGATCTCCTGCTGGTAGGAGCCGCCCATGGCGCTGCGGTTGGTCTGGCCGACGATCGCCACCACCGGGACGTGGTCCAGCTTGGCGTCGTACAGGCCGTTGAGGAGATGGATGGCGCCGGGTCCGGAGGTGGCGGCACAGACGCCGACCTTGCCGGAGAACTTCGCGTACCCGCAGGCCTCGAAGGCGGACATCTCCTCGTGCCGGGACTGGATGAACCGGGGCTTGTTCTCCGCGCGTCCCCAGGCCGCGAGCAGACCGTTGATGCCGTCGCCCGGGTAGGCGAAGACGTGTTCCACGTCCCACTCGCGCAGCCGCTGGAGGATGTAGTCGGAGACCTTCGTCGACATGTTCGAGAACCTTTCCTGAAGTGGTGTGCTGTCACGGGCGGCGCAGGTGCCGTACGGCGCGCAGGGCGGCCGCCCCGGTGAGGGTCCCGGCGACGGCGGTGGCCGCCCAGCGGGCCGTGCCGGAGGGTTCGGCGGGCCGCCGGGCCAGCCGCTCGGGCCGGTCGGCGGGCAGGGGCCCGTCGAGTGCCAGGGCCAGCGCCTCCGCCAGGTGCAGGGCCCGGCGTCCGGTGGAGCCCTGCTCGATCTGGGTGCGGCAGCTGAAGCCGTCGGCCAGCACCAGGCTGTCCGGGGCGGCCGCGCGGACGGCGGGCAGGACCCCCAGCTCGCCCACCGCCATGGAGACCTCGTGGTGCCCGCGCTCGAAGCCGAAGTTACCGGCCAGGCCGCAGCAGCCCTCGTCGAGGACGTCCGCGTCGAGCCGGGCACGGCGCATGAGTTCCCGGTCGGCGTCGAACTTCATGATCGCGTGCTGGTGGCAGTGGGTCTGCACGGTCGCCTGCCGGGCGAGGAACGGCGGCTGCCATCCGGCGGGGGCGTGGTGGACGAGCTGTTCGGCGAAGGTCCGCGTCCGGTGGGCCAGCCGCTGCACGTCCTGGTCGCCGGGCAGCAACTCGGGGGCGTCGGACCGGAAGACGGCGGTGCAGGAGGGTTCGAGGCCGACGATCGGGGTGCCCGCGTCCAGATAGGGCCGCAGCACCCGCAGGGTGCGCCGCAACACCTTCTTGGCGGTGGCCAGTTGACCGGTCGAGATCCAGGTGAGCCCGCAGCACACGGGCGCCTCGGGCACGGTGACCCGGAATCCCGCGTCCTCCAGGACCCGCACGGCCGACATCGCGACCGCCGGGTGGAAGTGGTTGCTGAAGGTGTCCGGCCACAGCACCACCGTCGCCGGATCCGCCGGGTCCGGCTGCTCGGTGCCCAGGGCGCGCCACCACCGCACGAAGGACCGCTCGGCGAACACCGGGGGCCGCCGGGCCCCGTCGACCCCGGCGAGCGCCTTACCGGCCCGGCCCAGGACCGGCGCCTGCAACGCGCTGTTCGCCAACCGGGGTGCGCGCTCGGCCAGCTGGGCCCAGAGCGGGAGCCAGCCCATCGAGTAGTGGGCGGCAGGCCGCGGCCTCCCCGCGTAGTGGTGGGCCATGAACTCCGCCTTGTAGGTGGCCATGTCCACGCCCGTCGGGCAGTCCGACTTGCAGCCCTTGCAGGCCAGGCAGAGATCCAGGGCGTCCCGGACCTCGGTCGACCGCCAGCCGTCCTCGACCGCCGAGTCCGGATGGCCGTCCAGCATCTCGAAGAGCAGCCGCGCCCGTCCGCGCGTCGAGTGCTCCTCCTCCCGGGTGGCCCGGTACGAGGGACACATCACGTCGCCGTGCAGCCCCCGGCAGTTGCCGATGCCGACGCAGCGCATGACCGCCCGGGTGAAGGAGTGGTCGTCCTCCGGGTACCCGAAATGGGTCTCGGGCGTGGCCGGCCGCCACGTGGGCCCGAGCCGCAACTGCCCGTCCACCGGGTGCGGGTCGACGACCTTGCCCGGGTTCATCCGGTTGCCCGGATCGAACAGCGCCTTCAACTCGCCGAAGGCACCGACCAGTCGCTCCCCGAACATCCGCGTCAGCAGCTCGCCCCTGGCCTGCCCGTCGCCGTGCTCGCCGGACAGCGAGCCGCCGTAGGAGGCCACCAGGTCGGCGGCCCGCTCCACGAACCGCCGGAAGTCCGCCACCCCGTCCGCCGTCGTCACCCCGAACGGGATCCGGGTGTGCACGCACCCCTGCCCGAAGTGCCCGTACAGCGACGGGTGGTCGTAGTCGAACTCCTCGAACAGCCCTTTCAGGTCCCGCAGGTAGTCGCCCAGCCGGTCGGGCGGCACCGCCGAGTCCTCCCAGCCCTCCCAGGTCTCCCGGTCGTCCGGCGGCCGCGCGGTCACCCCGAGCCCGGCCTCCCGCGCCTTGAGCATCCGCTGCTCGCGCTGCGGGTCGTCGGAGAAGGCGACCGAGGCGTCCTTCTCGGACCGGCCGACGGCCTTCAGGAGGGCGTGCGCCTGACCGTCCACCTCCTCCTGGCTGTCCCCGGTGAACTGCACCAGCAGCCAGCTCTCCGCCTCGGGCAGGGCGCGCAACGAGTCGAGGTAGGCGTGCTCCTCGCGCATCAGTTGCGCCATCCGCCCGTCCAGCGCCTCCAGCTGCCCCGGCGAGCAGTGCTCCAGCAGCCGGGGCACGTCGTCGGCGGCCCGGCAGATGTCGTCGTACCCGAGCACCAGCAGCGACTCGTACGACGGCACGGGGACGAGGTCGAGTTCGGCGTGCAGGACGGTCACCAGGGTGCCCTCGCTGCCCACCAGCGCCTTGGCCACGTCGAGGCCGTTCTCCGGCAGCAGCGAGTCCAGGTTGTAGCCGGAGACCCGGCGCGGGATCCTGGGGTAACCGTGCCGGATGTCCGCCAAGTACTCGGTGACGATCCGGTCGAGCCCGTCGTACAGCTCAGCCCGTCGCCCGCCCTCGGCGGCGATCCGCGCCCGCTCCGCCCGCGAGGTGGGCCCCACCCACATCCGCAGACCGTCGTACGTCAGCACTTCGAGGCGGCGCACGCTGTCCACCGTCTTCCCGTACGCCTGCGCGGACGCCCCGCACGAGTTGTTGCCGATCATGCCGCCCAGGGCGCAGTGGCTGTGCGTCGACGGTTTCGGGCCGAACTGGAGGCGGTGATCGGCCAGCCGCCGGTTGAGCTCGTCCAGGACGATCCCCGGCTCCACCACGCAGGTGCGCGCCTCGGGATCGACCGAGACCAGGGCGTGGCAGTGCTTGCTCCAGTCGATCACCACCGCCGCGTTCGTGGTCTGCCCGGCGAGGCTGGTGCCGCCACCGCGCGACAGCACCGGGACGTCGAAGTGCGCGCACAGCTCCACCGCGCGGGCGCCCGCCTCGACGGTGCGGGGGACGACCACGCCGAGCGGGACCTGCCGGTAGTTGGAACCGTCCGTGGAATAGGCGCCCCGGCTGCCGGGATCGAAGCGGACCTCCGCGTCGGTCCCGGCCCGCAGGGCCGCGACCAGGCCGTCGAGGGATTTTCCGGGGACACGTGTGCTCATCGCCGACCTCCGGGCTGCGCGGCTTCGTCCGGTACGGGCCGCCGGGTACCCCGGAAGTCGACTTCTCTCGCCCGGATGATCCGGGCACCCATGTTGCGTTCCATCATGTCCAGCGCGGCGTCCGCCAGCCGCGGGTGGATCGAGGCGACGGCGTCCCGCGGCACCGTCACCTCCAGGTGGCGGATGTGCGCGTCGAGCGCCGAGTACAGGACGCACTGCTCGGTGACCTGACCGGTCAGCACCACCGTCCCGACACCCAGTTGCCACAGCAGATACGACAGGGGCGTGTCGTAGAAGATCGAGTGCCGGGCCTTCACGACGAACAGGGAGTCGTCGTCGGGACGGATCGGCTCCACCAGGTCGCCGTGCGGGCGGGACAGCGCGGACTCGACCAGCTCGCCGTGATGGGAACGCCAGAGCCCGAAGTTGTCGTTCGCGTAGACCACCGGCACGCCCGCCTCCCGGGCCCGGCCGATCAGATCCGCCAGGACCGGGACGACGCGCTCCGCGGCGGGCAGCAGCAACTCCGCGTCCTCGTGGTCGTACGTGTTGATCATGTCGATCACGACGAGCGCGCTGCTGCCGGTCTCTCCGGGCTCGGGCATGCCGTCCACCACCTCGTACGGGTCAGTCCCGCAGCCGCGGCAGGACCTCGGTGCGGTAGAAGTCGAAGAAACCCTGCTGGTCAGGGCCGATCTGGTTGACGTAGACGGTGTCGAATCCGGCGTCGACGAACGCGCTGACGGCCTTGACGTGCTCCTGAGGGTCGTCACCGCACGGCACGGAGTCGGCCACCTGCTCCTCGGTGACCAGGTCCATGGCCTGCTCGAAGTGGCGCGGGGTCGGCAGGATCTGCGGGAGCTCGCCCGGCAGCTGCTCGTTCGCCCACAGCCGGTGCGCGGTGCGCACCGCCGCCTGCCGGTCGGGACCCCAGCACACCTTCATGCCGCCGTACACCGGCTTGGTGCCGCCGCCCGCCCGCCGGAACCGCTCCACCAAGGACTCGTCGGGCATCATCGTGATCAGCCCGTCCCCGATGCGCGCAGCCACCTCGGCGGCCTGCGGTCCGAACGCCGAGACGTCGATCGGCACCGGCTCGTCGGGCACCGTGTACAAGCGGGCGTTCTCCACGGTGTAGTGCTTGCCCCGGTGGCTGACCTGTTCCCCGGTGAACAGCCGCCGGATGATCTGGAGGGCCTCCTCCAGCATCTCCAGCCGCACCGGCGCCTCGGGCCAGGTCGTGCCGAGGATGTGCTCGTTCAGCGCCTCACCGGTGCCCACGCCCAGCCGGAACCGGCCGCCCAGCTGCACCGCGGCGGTCGCGGCCGCGTGGGCGATCACCGCGGGGTGGGTGCGCACGAGCGGGCAGGTCACGGCCGTCTCCACCGGCAGCGAGACCGCCTGCGACAACGCGCCGATCACCGACCACACGAACGGGCTCTGGCCCTGCCCGTCGTGCCAGGGGTGGTAGTGGTCCGAGATCCACAGTGACTCGAAACCGGCCTGCTCGGCCATCCGCGCCTGCTCGACCAGTTCCGCGGGGCCGTGCTCCTCGCACGAGAGGAAGTATCCGAAGCCCGCCATCGTCTCTCCTGATCCGCGTGTGTGACTGGGGACCGCAGCCGAGTACCCGGTGACCACCGGGTTGTGCACGGCGTGTCGCCCGGATGAGGAGGGGTACCGGAGAGGCGGGCCCCGACAGACCGATTCCACGGAGGTGTCCATGGCACTGCGCGTGCTGCCCCGGAAGGCCTGGCGGAACTGGCGGCGCTCCGCCGACCTGCGCGTTCCGCTCCACTCGACCGAGGTGGAGGACGCCAGCCGGCGCTTCCTCCTGTACGGTGCCCTGCCGTTGTGGGTGCTGCCGGGCCTCGCCGACTGGTGGATGCACCGAAGGACCCGGATCGAGCACACCAGCGGCACCAAGGAGTCCGCCGTCCACGCCCTGATGATGACCGAGGCCGGGGTGCCGGTGCTCATGGGCCTGCTGGCCCGGGTCAACCCCCTGGTGCTCTCGGTGATGGGCGGCGCCGCCCTCGCCCACGGCGCGACGGCCGTGTGGGACGTCTCGCTGGCCGTCGGCGAGCGCGAGGTACGGCCCGTCGAACAGCACATCCACAGCTTCCTGGAGGTGCTGCCGCTCACCGCCCTGGCCTTCACCGCCTGCCTGCACGCCGACCAGGTCCGCGCCGCCCTGCGCGGCGGCCGCGGTCCGCAGGACTGGCGGCTGCTGCCCAAGGAGCATCCGCTGCCCGCCGCGTACCTGGCGGGACTCGCCGGGGCGATCGTCTCCGGCGTCGTCGTGCCGTACGCCGAGGAGCTGTGGCGCTGCCGGCGCGCGGCATCGACCTCGGCCGCCGAGTCGGCGGAGTCCGCCGCGCCGACCGGGTCGAGTGAGTCGAGCGGGCCGGGCGGGGCGGGCGGCCCGGCTCTGGCGGCCGAAGGGAGCCGGTGATGAGAGCCGAACGGCGGCCGGCCACGGGCAGCGGACGGGACACGGTGCGCGCACCCGTACGCCGGACGGCCGACCCGGTGCCGGAACCGTCGGCGCCGGAATCGTCGGTGGCGGAACCGTCCGCGCCGGTTTCGTCGGCGTTGGAATCGTCGGCGCCGGGACCGTCCGCGCCGGGACCGTCCGCGCCGGAACCGTCCGCGCCGGGGCCGTCCACGCTTGGACCGCCGGCGCCGGGATCGTCGGCGCCGGAATCGTCCGGGCCGGGATCGTCGGCGCCGGTTTCGTCGGCGCTGGAATCGTCGGCGCTGGAATCGTCCGGGCCGGGATCGTCGGCGCTGGAATCGTCCGGGCCGGGGCCGTCGGCGCCGGAACCTTCCGGGCCGGGGCGGCTGCCGCCCGACCGCACCCAGGCCATCCTGGAGGCGGCCAAGCAGGTCGGCGCCATCCTGAAGCGCGCCGGGCACAAGTTCGCGCTGGCCGGCAGTGTCGCCGTCTACGCCCACGGCGGCAGCGGCCGGCTCCGGCACGACGCCGACTTCTGCGTGCTTCCCGAGGACGCCGAGGCGGTGGCGGACTCGCTGCGCTCGGCCGGGCTCACGGTGCGCGTCCCGCCCGAGGACTGGCTGGTGAAGACCTCCTGCTTCGACCAGGACGTCGACATCATCTTCGAACTCGCCCACCGGCCGGTCACCGTGGACCTGCTGGCCCGCGCCGAGGAACTCCCGGTCGATTCCGTGCACATGCCGGTGCTCTCGGCGACCGACCTGCTGGTCAACCTGAACATGGCCTTCTCGGAGCACCACTGCGACTTCGGGGCCGTCCTTCCGGTGGCCCGCACGCTGCGCGAGAAGGTCGACTGGACGCAGGTGCGGCGCCGCTGCGGCGACGAGCCGATGCCCGCCGCCTTCCTCTTCCTCCTGGAGCGGCTGAACGTCATCGAACCCCAGCGGGAGCAGTGATGAACCTCGAATACCGCGTGGCGCACGTCGCCGAGCACCTCGCCGCCGGGCCGTGCGGCGAGCTGGGGGTGCGGGCCGAGATCCGCGGCGACGCGGTCCTGCTGACCGGTACGGTCCCGTCCGCGGGCTGCCGGGAGGCCGTTCGCCGCGCCGTCCACGACGAACTGGCGGACGTGCCGGTCCACGACGACCTGGTCGTCGCCGAGAGCGCCCCGCCCGACCACCCGGAAGTGCTGGCATGACCCGGGTCGCGGCCGTGGGCGACATCCACATGGGCCCCGACAGCCAAGGCACCCTCCGCCCGGCCTTCGAGACCCTGCCGGCCTGCGCCGACATCCTCCTGCTCGCCGGCGACCTCACCCGGCACGGCACCCCCGACGAGGCGCAGGTCGTCGCCCGGGAGATCAAGGACCTGGGCGTCCCGGTCGTCGCCGTACTCGGCAACCACGACCACCACGACGACCACGCCGAGGAGGTCACGGCCATCCTGCGGGACGCCGGGGCGCACGTCCTGGAGGGCGAGGCGACCGTCGTGAGCCACCGGGGCCTGCGGATCGGCGTGGCCGGCACCAAGGGCTTCGGCGGCGGGTTCGTCGGGCGGTGCGCCGGCGAGTTCGGCGAACCCGTGATGAAGGAGTTCGTCCGGTACGCGCGCCGCCGCGCCGACGGCCTGCGCGCCGCCCTGGAAGAGCTGCGCGGGCACGAGTGCGACGCGCGGATCGCCCTCACCCACTTCGCCCCCGTCCCGGACACCCTGGCCGGTGAGCCCCCGGAGATCTACCCGTTCCTGGGCAGCTACCTCCTCGCCGAGGCCATCGACACGGTGGGCGCCGACCTCGCCGTCCACGGCCATGCCCACGCCGGCACGGAACACGGCATGACCGGCGGGGGAGTGCGGGTGCGCAACGTCGCCCAGCCGGTCATCGGACGGGCCTTCCACGTCTACTCGCTCGGCACGCCGTGACTCCGGGGTCCCGATTCCCGGCAGACCGGGAGAGACCGGGCACGAGGGGTACCCGGCTTGCGGACAGACATCCTCGAACAGTGGGAAGGGGGCCGGTCATGGCCCAGCACGTGCGCGACATCATGACCAGCGACCTGGTGACCGTCGAACCGCAGGCGTCGGTGGCCGACGTGGCCCGGGTGATGCGGGACGAGGACGTCGGCGCGGTCCTGGTCACCGAGGAAGGACACCTGCGGTGCCTGGTGAGCGACCGTGATCTGGTGGTGCGGGCCTTCGCCGAGGGCGCCGACCCGGACCGGACCACCGTCATGCAGGCGGCCAGCGACGACCTGGTGACCGTCACCCCCGACGACAGCCTGGACCGGGCCGTCCGGCTGATGCGCGAGCACGCCGTGCGGCGGCTCCCGGTGGTCGACGGCGACCGGCCGGTCGGCATCCTCGCCCTCGGCGACCTCGCGATCGAACGCGACGAGGAGTCCGCCCTCGGCGACATCAGCGCGGCCAGGCCCAACACCTGAGCCGATCGGGTGCCACCGCCCAGCCGCGCGAGTGTTTCGAGGCGGCTGGGTACTCGCCCCGCGCCCGGCGGGCAAGGGATGGCATGAGGCGAGGAGGGCGTGGGTGAATCCCGGACACGGTGCTGCGGGGGAGCGGTTCGCGGACGCGGTGGACGCCCGGCTGCCTGTCCATGACGGGGCCGGCCGGCTGCTGCGCAAGGCCTTCCCCGACCACTGGTCGTTCTTCCTCGGCGAGATCGCCCTCTACAGCCTGATCGTCCTGGTGCTCACCGGCGTGTGGCTGACGTTCTTCTTCAAGCCCGAGATGCGGGACGTCGTCTACCAGGGGACGTACGTCCCGCTGCGCGGGCAGCCGGTGTCCGGAGCCTTCGACTCCACCCTGCGGATCAGCTTCGACATCCGCGGCGGACTGCTGATGCGCCAGGCCCACCACTGGGCGGCGCTGGTCTTCGTCGCCGCGATCGGCGCGCACCTGCTGCGGATCTTCTTCACCGGCGCCTTCCGCAGACCCAGGGAGATGAACTGGGTCATCGGCGTCACGCTCTTCGCGCTCGCCCTGGCCGAGGGCTTCGCCGGTTACTCGCTCCCCGACGACCTCCTGTCCGGCACCGGACTGCGGATCGCCCAGGGCATCATGCTCTCCCTCCCCGTGGTCGGGACGTACGTGAGCATGTTCGTGTTCGGCTCCGAGTTCCCCGGTCACGACATCATCCCCCGGCTGTACAGTCTGCACATCCTGCTGCTGCCGGGCGCGCTGATCGCCCTGGTCACCATCCACCTGATCCTGGTCTTCCACCTGAAGCACACCCAGTGGCGCGGGCCGGGCCGGACCAACGGGAACGTGGTGGGCAAGCCGCTCTACCCGCAGTTCTCGGCCTCCTCCATCGGCCTGTCCCTCACCGTCGGCGGACTGCTGGTGGCGCTCGCCGGGGTCGCCCAGGTCAACCCGGTCTGGAAGTACGGCCCCTACCGCCCCGACCAGGCGTCGACCGGCTCCCAGCCGGACTGGTACGTGGGCTTCCTGGAAGGCTCGCTGCGCCTGGTGCCACCCTGGGAGACGAACGTCGCCGGGCACACCCTGATGTGGAACGTCCTGCTGCCGGCCGTGGTCCTGCCCGCCCTGCTCTTCGCCGTCCTGTACGCCTACCCCTTCGTCGAACAGCGGCTGACCGGGGAGTGGCGGCAGGAACAGCACCTCAGCGAGCGCCCCCGGGAGCGGCCCGTGCGGACCGGCCTCGGAGTGGCCGGGGTGACCTTCTACGGGGTCCTGGTGCTGGCCGGCGGCAACGACGTGGTGGCGCAGAGCTTCCGGATCTCGGTGAACGCCCTGACCTGGATCCTGCGCGTCACCCTGGTGGTCGGCCCCGTCGTCGCGTTCTTCGTCACCCGCGGGCTCTGCCGGGCCCTGCTGTATGCGGAACAGGAGCGGCTGGCCGAGGGCGAGGAGACCGGTGAGGTCCGGCAGACGATCGCCGGCGGCTACGAGAGCGAGCACCGGCCGGTGACCTCGTTCCGGCCGGGAGCCCCACGCCGGCCGCTCAGTCCTGATCAACCCCCCGGTTCACGTACTGGAACACCAGCCCGGCGACACCCCGGGCCAGAACACCGAAGCCGATGAGGAACAGCCACAGCCCGAACACCACCCCGGTCGCCGCCAGCGCGAAGCCGAGCGCGGTGACGATCGGCCAGGGACTGTGCGGCGGGAAGAACTCGACCGCACCGGCGGAGTCCGCCACCTCCGCCTCCGTGCGGTCCTGGTCGCGCGGGCCGTGCCGCAGGAAGGTGACCGCGCAGAAGAACGACACCAGCGTCGCCATCGCGAACGCCACGATCAGCGCCGCCGTCCCGGCCGGGTCGGCCCGCGACCACGCCCCGTAGAGCGCGGCGGCGGCCCCGAAGAAGACGGCCACCCCGCCGAAGAGCAGTGCCTCGACCTTCATCGCAGCCCCTCCTTCTCCGCCAGCCGGGTGATCTCCGGATGGTGCAGGTCGAACGCTGGCGACTCCGACCGCACCCGGGGCAGTGCCGTGAAGTTGTGCCGCGGCGGCGGGCAGCCCGTCGCCCACTCCAGGCCGCGCCCGAACCCCCACGGGTCGTCCTCCTCGACCCGCTTCCCCCGGTGGGCGGTGAGCCAGACGTTGTACAGGAACGGCAGCGTGGAGACGCCCAGCAGGAACGCGCCCGCCGACGAGAGGGTGTTGAGGAGGGTGAACCCGTCGGCCGGCAGATAGTCGGCGTACCGGCGGGGCATGCCCTCGGCGCCCAGCCAGTGCTGCACCAGGAAGGTCAGCTGGAACCCCGGGAAGAGCAGCCAGAAGTGCACCTTCCCCCACCGCTCGTCGAGCATCTTCCCGGTGAACTTGGGCCACCAGAAGTAGAACCCGGCGAACATGGCGAAGACCACCGTGCCGAAGAGCACGTAGTGCAGGTGCGCCACGACGAAGTAGGAGTCGGTGACGTGGAAGTCGAGCGGGGGCGACGCGAGGAGCACTCCGCTCAGCCCGCCGAGCAGGAAGGTCACCAGAAAGCCCATCGACCACAGCATCGGGGTCTCGAACGAGAGCGAGCCCCCGCGCATCGTCCCGATCCACGCGAAGAACTTGATGCCGGTCGGCACGGCGATCAGGAACGACATGACGGAGAAGAACGGCAGCAGCACGGCGCCGGTCGCGAACATGTGGTGCGCCCAGACGACCGCGGAGAGCATGGTGATGGAGGTCGTGGCCCCGATCATCGGCAGGTACCCGAACAGCGGCTTGCGCGAGAACACCGGGATGATCTCGGAGATGATGCCGAAGAACGGCAGCGCCACGATGTACACCTCGGGGTGCCCGAAGAACCAGAACAGGTGCTGCCACAGCAGCGCCCCGCCGTTGTGGGCGTCGAAGACGTGCGAGCCGAACTTCCGGTCGGACTCGAGGGCCAGCAGCGCGGCCGTCAGCACCGGGAACGCGGGCAGCACGAGGATCGACGTGAACAGCACGTTCCAGGTGAACATCGGCATCCGGAACATGGTCATGCCCGGGGCGCGCAGACACAGGACGGTGGCGAGGAAGTTCACGGCGGTCAGGGTCGTCGACACGCCCGAGACCACCAGCCCCATCACCCACAGGTCACCGCCGGGCCCGGGGGAGAAGTAGGCGCTGTTCAGCGGTGCGTAGGCGAACCAGCCGAAGGCCGCGGCCCCGCCGGGCACCAGGAACCCGGAGACCACGATCAGTCCGCCGAACAGGTACATCCAGTACGAGAGCGCGTTGAGCCGGGGGAAGGCCAGGTCCGGGGCGCCGATCTGGAGCGGCATGATCGCGTTCGAGAAACCGGCGAACATCGGCGTCGCGAACAGCAGCATCATGATCGTGCCGTGGATGGTGAGGAACTGGTTGTACGTCTGGTTGCTGAGGAACTGCAGCCCGGGACGGGCCAGTTCGGCTCGCATGCCCAGCGCCAGCAGCCCGGCGAGGAGGAAGAAGCAGAACGCCGTCACCATGTACAGCCGGCCGATCACCTTGTGGTCGGTCGTGGACGCCCAGCCCAGCAGCCTGCGCCCCAGCGGAGCCGGTCCCGCGGGAGGCGTGGGCGCTTCGCCGACGCGTTGCGAGACTTCGCTCATGGTCCTCCTCGGCCGTTCCGGGCGCGGAAAGCGCCTCGCGGGTGCCCTGCCCTCCGTACCCGGAAACCGCCGGCCTGCGCGGGCCGGGCTGCCGTCCGCGGCGACGAAACCGGCAGAACAGACGAAGGGGACAGGTCGGCTCCGAGGTGACGCTACCGCTGACCCGCCGAAGACCGGGTCCGCCACGCCCCGCCGTCGGGGCATTCGATGCCGGCCGGCGGGTACCCGGCGCTGATGTACACAGCACTCGAGCAACTGGCAGCCGCCGGCTCGGCGGCAGGGATGATCATCATCGTCGTCTGTGGCGTGCTCCTCACGGCCGCCCTGATGGCGGCCGTGCGCCTCGGCATCGGGGTGCGGCGGCGGGAGTCGGCACCGCCACGGCGTTCGGAGCACCCGAAACTGCCCGACTCCGGGCCGGTGTACGAGGAGCGGACCATGCGCGAGCCGAACGAGGTGCCCCAGGCGGGGGACGGGGACGAACGCCTCACCCCGCACCAGCTCGGCAACGCGCCCAGCAGGCCCAGCGGCGACCAGACCCGCCCGCGCTGGCAGCCCGGCTCCAGCGGATCCTTCGGCAGCGGGGGCGGTGGCGCGAAGTGAGGCCGCCTGAGTCCAGGTAAGCCCACGCAGCGGCGGGTGGGGCCGCTCGGGCAGGGCATCGTGAGCGCGTCGAGCGTGCGCAGCAGACTGGCGCGCCGGTCGCGGGTGATCACCGCGACGGTGACTCGGCCGTCAGACACGCCGGTCAGTTCCTTCCCGCGCGGGGACGGCCCGCGAGGCCGCCCGGAGGACGTCCTCGACGCCGATCAGCAGCAGGCGTGGGTCGGGGACCGTGCCGTGCGGGTCACCGGGCGGCCCCGGCCGCCACAGGGCGACGTGCCGGGGGAGCCCAGGGGGCGGTCCCCACAGGCGGGGCGAGACCGGTCCGAAGAGGGTCACCGACGCCGTGGCGTGCGCGATCGCCAGGTGGGCGAGGCCGGTGTCGCCGCTGACGACCAGCGCGGCACGGGCCACCAGCGCGGACAGCGCGCCGAAGGGCAGCCCGCCGCAGAGCGCGTCCCGCGCGGGGACTCCGGCCGCTTCGGCGACGGCCTCGACCAGGGAGTCCTCGCCCGGTCCGCCCGTGACCACGACCCGCCGGCCGGCGCCGCGCAGCCGCCGGGCGACCTCGCCGAACCGCTCCGCGGGCCAGCGCCGGGCCGCCGCGTCCGCCCCCGGGTGGACGACGACCGCGCCCGGCGCCGGGGAGGGCACCGCCGGCGGAGGGAGCCGCACGTCGGACGGGTCGGCGGGGATGCCGTAGGAGCGGAGGAAGCGGCACCAGCGGTCGCGCTCGTGCTCGTCCACCCGCCAGATCGGCGGCCGTCCCGGGTCCGCGTGCGCGAGCAGCCGGCGGGGCCGCAGGGCGGCCAGCGCGTCGCGGCTCTCGGGGCCGTTGCCGTGCAGGTCGATCGCCAGGTCCGGGGGCGGCCCCGGCCAGTGGGTGAGGGAGGGCACGGCCCGGTCCGGGGCCTCGGCGGGCAGCACCGCGTCCACCGCGCCGGTGGCCAGCGCGGCCTCGGCGAGGGCCGCGGGCACGGCGAGGACGACATGGTGGCCGGGGTGGGCCCGGCGGATGCCGCGCAGCGCCGGGACGCCGGTGAGCAGGTCGCCCAGTCCCAGCGCGCGCAGGACCAGCAGCCGGGGCGCTCGGGGGGCGGTCAGCGCCGTCACCCCCGGAGGGCCGCGCGGGCCGCGATGCCGCTGGTGGAGCGGCCGTCCAGGTAGGGGAAGAGGACCACCTGTCCGCCCCAGCCCGCGACGAGCGGGGCCTCCGGCAGCGGGGCCATGGCGTAGTCGCCGCCCTTGGCCCAGATGTGCGGGCGCAGCTCGCCGAGCAGCCGTTCGGGGGTGTCCTCCTCGAAGACGGCGACCGCGTCGACGCACTCCAGCGCGCGCAGCACCCGGATCCGGTCGGCGACGGTCACCAACGGCCGGCCGTCGCCCTTGCGGCGGCGCACCGACGCGTCCGAGTTGACGCACACGATCAGGCAGTCGCCGCTGCGGCGGGCGGCCTGCAGGAGCGCGACGTGTCCGGCGTGCAGCAGGTCGAAGCAGCCGCCCGCGGCGACCACCGTGCCGCCGGCCGCCCGCACCCGGGCCGCGACGCGCAGCGCGTCGTCCGCCGGTCCCGCCTCGGGACCCGGTGCCGCCTCGGACTCGGTGACCAGGGAGCGCATGCCCCCTTCGGCGACGTACCGGGTGGCCGCGTGCACGGCGGCGCCGACGGCCGTCTCGGTCAGCTCGCCGTCGGCCAGCGCTCCGGCGGCCGTCGCCGCGAACCGGTCCCCGGCGCCGCACGCGTCCCCCTCGGCCGTCACCGGCGAGGGCACCAGCAGCGGGGTCCCGCCGTGGGACAGCAGCGCCCCCCGGCCGCCCAGCGTCACGGCGACCGAGGCGGCCCGCCAGGCGCCGACGAGGGTGTCGGCGTCCCGGGCGGCGGTGCGCAGCCCGGCGGAGTCGTCCGCCGGCTCCGCCTTCGTGCCGAGCCGGGCGGCGAAGGCACGGGCCTCGGTGGCCGACGGCGTCGCCACCCGGATCCCCGGCACCGGCGCGCCGCCCCGCGGATGCGGGTCCCAGACCACCGGAACCCGCCCGGCGGCCAGGCGCAGCGGCTCCCGCAGGGCATCGGCGCTGCCCCGGCCGTAGTCGGCGACGAGCACCGCGCCCGCCTCCAGGACCGCCCGGCGGGCCTCGTCGGTGGCCTCGCGGGCGCGGCCCTCGCCGTCGTCCAGGCGCAGCACCGGCCGGCCCTCGGCGAGCACCCTGGTCTTGCAGGACAGGGTGCCGTCCAGGGGCAGCCCGACCACCCGCACTCGGTCCGCCAGCAGCTCGCGCAGGCGGGCGCTGGCCGGGTCGTCCCCCAACGCGGTGATGAGCGTGACCCCCCGGCCGTCGGCGGCGGCCAGGCAGGCCGCGAGGGCCGCGCCCCCGGGGCGGGTGGTGCGCCGTACGCCGCTGACCACGGGCACCGGGGCGTCGGGGGCGAGCCGGTCGGCCCGCCCGCACAGGTCGTGATCGAGCAGCGCGTCACCGACGACGAGCAGCGGGTCGGGGCCGGTCATGCGCCCTCCTTCCCGGCCACCGTCCGGCGCGGCGACGCACCGGACGGCGTGCCGGGCGGCGCGTCAGGCGGCTCGACGGCCCGGTCGAAGGCCTCGCAGATCATGTGCACGGCCACCAGGTGCAGCTCCTGGACGGTCGCGCCGGTGGCCGCGGCCACCGCGAGCGCCTCGTCCGCGCAGGCCTGCAACGGGTTGGGCGCGGGACCGGTGGCCGCCCACACGGACATCCCCAGGCGCTGCGCCCGGACCGCCGCGACCAGCAGGTTCGCGCTGGCCCCGCTGGTGGACAGCAGCATCAGGACGTCCCCGGCGCGGCCGTGCGCGGCCACCTGGCGGGCGAAGATCTCCTGGACCCCGTAGTCGTTGGCGATGGCGGTGGTCGCCGAGGTGTCGGCGTGCAGCGCGAGCGCCGAGAACGGCGGCCGGTCCTCCCGGTACCTGCCCACCAGCTCGGCGGTCAGATGCTGGGCCTGCGCGGCACTGCCGCCGTTGCCCGCGACCAGCAGTCGGGCCCCGCCGGACATCCGCCCGGCCAGGTCGGTGCCCCACCGCTGCAGCAGCGGGGCGTCGGCCCGGAAGGCCTCCAGCGCCTTCATCAGGTCGTCGCAGTGCGTGACGTCGGTGGCGAGGGTCATCGCAGCACCCCCGACATCGAGGGCACGCCGGCCACGGCGCCGTAGACCTCGGTGAGTCCGTCGGCCACCCGGTCCCAGGTGTAGCGGTCGAGCACCCGGTGCCGGCCGGCCGCGCCGTACGCGTCGAGCCGCGCGGGGTCGTCGAGCAGAGCGCGGATCGTGGCCGCGGTGTCGTGGTCGTCGTCCGAGGGGACCAGCAGACCGGTCAGGCCGTCGACCACCGTGTCCAGCTGGCCGCCCACGGCGGTGGCCACCACGGGGGTGCGGCAGGCCATGGCCTCGACGGGGACGATGCCGAACGGCTCGTACCGCGGCAGCGACAGCACCAGGTCCGCGCTGGACATCAGTGCGGGCATCCGCTGCCGGCTCACCCCGCCCAGCAGGCCCACCCGCTCGGACACCCCGTACTCGCGGGCGACGCCCCACAGCCGTTCGGCCTCGGGTTCCGCGGTGAGCAGCGCCGGTTCCGGGCCGCCGGCGATCAGCAGCTGCGCGTCCGGGACACCGGCCAGCGCGCGGATCGCCCGGTCGAATCCCTTGCGGGGGACGAGCCGGCCGACCGTCAGCAGCCGCCGGGGACTGCCGCCGGCCCCGCGCCGCAGCCCCGGAACAGGGGAGAACTGCACCGGATCCACTCCGCAGGGCACCACCGAGACGTGGCCCGTGGGCAGGCCCATCGCCGCCAGCTCGGCCACCTCGTCCTGACACGTCGCGACGATCGCCGCGCACTGCCGGCCCACCGACGTCTCGATGGCGACGCGTTCGGGCGGGCTGGTGTCGGCGGCTCCCTGATGGCGCCGCTTCACGGTGCCCAGGGCGTGGTACGTCTGCACCACCGGCAGGCCCAGGCCGCGGGCGCCGGCCAGTGCCGCCATCCCGGACATCCAGAAATGGGCGTGCACCACGTCCGGTGGGGCGAGCGCCCACTCCCGGGCCAGCCGGTCTCCGAACTCCGGCATGTACTGGAGCAGTTCGTCCTTGGGTATCGGCGCGGCCGGACCGGCCGGCACATGGACGACCTGCACGCCGTCCGGGGCGACGACCCGGTCCGGCAGCCGCGTCCCGTCCCGCCGGGTGTAGACGACCACCTCGTGACCGCGGCGGGCGAGCACTCCGGCGACCTGCGCGACGTACACGTTCTGGCCGCCCGCGTCCGGTCCGCCGAGCTCGGCCAGTGGGCTGGCGTGCTCCGAGACCATGGCGACGCGACCGGCCGGCTTGGGGCTGTGGCTCATCGGGTGACCTCCTTGATCAGGCGCTCCCAGTCGTCCCGGAAACGGCGTTCTCCGTAGCGGGCCTGTACCGCGGCCCGAGCGGCCTCCCCGGCCGATCTGGCGTACGCCGGGTCCGCGAGGAATCCGCGCACGGCGTACTGCAGGACGTCGAACCGGTTGGAGACGACCCCGGCACCGTCCGGCACCGCCTCGCGGACCTCGGTGGTGGCCAGGGCCACCACGGGCATCCCGAGGAACATCGCCTCCAGCAGGGACAGCCCGAGCGACGTCCAGCGCACGGGGTGGATGTACATGCGGCGGCGGGCCATCTCCGGATGCAGCTCGCCCTGCGGCAGGTCGCGGCAGCGGCAGCGGTCCGCCGGCAGCCCCAGGTGGGCGGCGAGCGGGCCGGTGCGCATCCCGAACACGTCCAGCGGCACCCACTCGGCGAACCGGGGCAGCAGGTCGGTGCCGGTGGTGCGGCCCCTGCGGACGGGGTCGTTGACGACGACCGCGGCCCGCGGCTCGGTCCCGGTCCACAGGTGCCCGGGGTCGATGATCCCGTGCTCGACGACCGCGGTGGGCGCCCGCCCGTTGTCCCACATCAGACGGTTGAAGTGGGTGACGTGCACGACGGTGATGTCGTCGCGGTCGGCCAGCGGGTGCCGGGTGCCCTCGGGCGTCCCGTGCGGGCTGTTGTGCTCGACGTACACGGCCGGCACGTCCACGCCGGGCCGGCGGCCGGTCCACGCGCGCGCCAGGTCCAGCTCGTGCGGCCGCTGCAGCACCATCAGGTCGATGTCCGCCTCGCGCAGCTGTTCCGGCGTCACCTCGCGCACCGAGTCGGGCCACCGCCAGGTGCGGGCCCGGCCGAGACCGTCGGGCCCGCGGTCCGGGGTCACCGGCACGAGGAAGGTGTAGGGGCCGCGGACGAACGACGTCAGCCATGAACCGTGCACGTGCCATATCAGGACGTTCATCGGGATCTCCTGCTCACATGCCTTTCAGAGAAGCTTCTGCACCGCGTCGACCACGTCCTGCGCGGTCACCTCCTCCAGACACGGATGTCCGGGGACGGGACAGTGCCGGGCCCTGCTGTCCGCGCAGGGCGCCCACTGGTCGCCGAGCAGCACGCTCGGCACTCCGTAGGGCGCCCAGCGCTCGGCCGGGACCACCGGTGCGAAGAGGGAGACCACCGGCGTTCCGACGGCGGCCGCCAGGTGTGCGGGCCCGGTGTTCCCGCACACCACCGCTCCGGCCAGCCGCAGCACACCCGCCAGAGTTTGGGGGTCGGTGCGGCCGCCGAGGTCGATCCCCGCCTCCCCGCTCACCGACCGGGTCAGTTCGGTCTCACCCGGGCCGCCGGTCACCACGACCCGGTGGCCCGCGTCGGCCAGCAGCCCGACGGCCTCGGCGCACCGCTCGGGACTCCAGGCGCGGGCCGGTGCGCTGGCCCCGGGGTGGACCACCACGTAGGGGCCGCGGCCGGTGAGGGCCACCGTGTCCGGGGGCGGCAGCACCCGCAGCCGCCCGTCGTCACCGGGCCGGGGCAGGAAACCCAGCGCCATCGCGGTGTCCAGCGCGGCCTCGACCTCGTGCCGTCCCTCGCCCCGCTGGTGCCGTACGTCCAGCAGCCGCCCGGGATGGTCGACGCTGTCGGCGCCGATCCGCCCCACGCCCGCCAGCCGCAGCAGCAGCGCTGTCGGCAGGGAGCTCTGATGAAACGAGGTGAGGACGAGAGCCACGTCGAACGCGCCCGCCCGAAGCCGTCCCAGCAGGCCGTCGACGTCCGACTCGGCCACGGAGGGCGGGTCGAAGCCCTCCCAGGGCGCCTCCCACACCAGGACCTCGTCGAGACCGGGTAGCAGCCGGGCGGCCGGTTCGCCGCGCGGCCCGCAGACCATGGTGACGTGGGAGCAGTGCGCGGCGACGGCGCGCACGGCGGGCCCGGCGAGCAGCACGTCGCCGAAGCTGTCGAGGCGTACGACCAGTGCCCTCACGACCCGTCACCGCCCAGCAGCCCGCGGACGGCACAGAGCAGGTCCGGGGCGGTGACCGGGGCCCGCGCGACCTCTTCGGGCCGGGTGGCCGCGTTCGGCACCAGCACCCCTCGCGCGCCGGCGGCCCGAGCGGCCCCCAGGTCGGCGGCGATGTCGCCGATCACCACGCAGGCGCCCGGCGCGCTGCCCAGTCGCCGTGCCGCCCGCAGCACCAGTCCGGGGCGGGGTTTGCGGCAGTCGCAGCCGGCCTCGGGCGGATGCGGACAGTACAGCCACACGTCGACGCCGCCCAGCAGCGCGTCGGCCCGTGCGTTGACGCGCCGCACGTCGGCATGGGTGAGCAGGCCGCGCCCGATGCCGGACTGGTTGCTGACCACGCCGGTGGCGACGCCGGCGCCCCGCAGCAGGTCCACCGCCTGCCGGGCGCCGGGCAGCAGGCGGACCCGCTCCGGGTCGCCGTTGTAGGGCACATCGGCGATCAGGGTGCCGTCGCGGTCGAACAGGACGGCGGTGACGGCCCGCGGGGGCGCTCCCGACGGGCGCGTGGGACCGGGTCCGGCGGCGGTCACGAGGTGCTCCGCAGTGGTGCGGAGGCGGTGGTGCGCTCGCCGTGGTGACGCAGCGGCCCGGCGCCGCGGTGCCGGATCAGCCCGGTCAGCCAGTGACGCACCGCGAGCGGCGGGATGAGCACGCTGGTGGCGGTCATCACGGCCGTCTCCCGGGGGGTGCGCGGACCCGGCAGGATGCGGGCCAGGGCGAACTCGGCGGTCCCGGCCGCCCACAACGCCGCGGCGGCAACGGCGGACCGGCGGCGGCCGACCAGCGTGAGAGCGGTCGCGGCCAGGGCCGCCGCCGTCACGAGCGCGTGCCGGGGCAGCCGCCCGCGCGGTGCGCGGGCCCGGTCCCACCAGTCGGGGCCGTGCAGCCGGGTCATGAGGGCGTCGTCGGCGTTGCCCCGCTGGGCCCGTACCGACACCCAGGGGCCGGCCGGCCGCACCGGATGACGGGTGGCCCGCTGCCCGTGGTGCAGCGCCCAGCCTGCTTCCAGGATCCGCAGCGCCAGGTCGGCATCCTCGCGAAAAGCCCTGCGGAACCGCTCGTCGAAGCCGCCGACCTCGGCCAGAACCGCGGTGCGGTACGCCATGTCGGCCGTCGCCCAGGCCGCCTGCTCCAGCCCCGCGGTGCTCCGCTCCCAGTCGGTGGGCCTGCGGTCGGCCGGCAGCGGCACGGTCAGCCGGCCCTGGACACCGCCCACGGACGGCGCCGCCCCGCCCAGGTCGTCGGCGAGCCGGTGGGACCAGCCGAACAGCACCTGCACGTCGTCGTCGAGGAAGACGGTCCACGGTGTGCCGACCGTGCGCCAGCCGGCGTTGCGGGCGGCCGCCGGGCCCCGTCCGCCGGTCCGCAGCACGCGGAGCCGCTCCCGCAGCGGGCCCGCCGCGTCGAGCGGCAGCGGCGCGGCGGGCCCGGGACGGTCGTCGACCACGACGACCGCCTCGGGGAGCGGGCCGCCGGCCGCGCCGAGTGCCCGCAGGCAGTCGGCGAGACACGCCCGGCCGATCGTCGGGACGACCACGCTGTAGGCCGGCGTACTCATCCGAAGACCTCCCTGCGGCGGACCGCGAACGGGCCGAGGGCCAGCAGGTCCACGGGCGCGGAGCCGAAGCACTCCAGGGCGTCGCGCGGGTCGTCCACCATCGGCCGGCCCGCGGTGTTCAGGCTGGTGTTGACGACCACGGGCAGCCCCGTCCGGGCCTCGAACCCCTCGATCATCCGGGCCACCAGCGGTTCCTCGGCCCGGTCCACGGTCTGGATGCGGGCCGTGCCGTCCACGTGCACGACCGCCGGGATGCGGGTCCGCCACTCCTCGGCGACCTCATGGACGAAGAGCATGTACGGGCTCGGCAGCGGCCCGTCGAACAGCTCGGCGGCCCGCTCGGCGAGCACCATCGGGGCGACCGGCCGGAACTCCTCACGCCCCTTCACGGCGTTCAACCGCTCCAGGTTGGCCGCCCGGCCGGGATGGGCGAGCAGCGAGCGGTGCCCGAGCGCCCGGGGGCCGTACTCGCTGCGCCCCTGGAACCAGGCCACGATGCCGTCCCGGGCCAGCTCGGCGGCCACGGTCTCGGCGATGTCGGCGGGCTCCTCGTACGGCACGGCCGCGCGCTCCAGCCAGGCCCGCAGCTCGTCGTCGCGCCAGCCCCGGCCGAGCGCGGCGCCCGGCATCGCCTCCACCGTCTCCTTCTGGTTCGCCACGTGCAGGGCGGCGCCGAGCGCGGTGCCGGCGTCCCCGGCGGCCGGTTGCACCCAGATGGTGTCGAAGGAACTCTCCCGGAACAGGCGCGAGTTGGCGACACAGTTGAGCGCCACCCCACCGGCCAGGGTCAGCACCTGCTCGCCGGTCCGCTCGTACAGCGAGCGCACCAGCCCCAGCAGGACCTCCTCCAGAGCGGCCTGCGCGCTGGCCGCCAGATCGGCGTGGCCCTCGGTCCAGCCGTCGCCGCGGGACCGGGCCGGCACCAGCGACGCCCAGGGCACCGGCCGGGCCCGGAAGCCGCCGCCGTCCCCGTTCCCCGCCTCCAGGCGGACGTACTCCCGCAGCACGTCGAGGAAGCGCGGGCGGCCGTAGGAGGCCAGCGCCATCACCTTGAACTCGTCGCTGCTGCGCAGGAATCCGAGATGCTGGGTGAGGTCCTCGTAGAACAGGCCCAGCGAGTCCGGCAGCGACTGCGCCGACAGGACCTCCAGTTCACGGTTGACGTAGCGGCCGGCCAGATGGGAGCCGCACTCGCCGCGGCCGTCCAGCACCAGGACCGCGCAGTCGGGATACGGGGAGGCCTGACCGGCGGAGGCGGCGTGGGCGACATGGTGGGCGACGAAGCGCACCTTCTCCGGGTCGAGTCCGGGCAGCGCCTCGGCCAGGAACGCCGGGGCCTGCCGGGCGTACTCCTGGCGCAGCCCGTCCCAGGGGTCGTCGAGGCCCAACTGCTCTGCCGGAAGGGCGAGTCCGGGGTCGTAGGAGTAGGCGACCGCGTCCAGGTCGGCAGCGCTCAGCCCGGCCTGGTCCAGGCACCAACGGGCGGACCGCTCGGGCAGTTCCCACGCGGAGAAGGGCAGTGGGCGTTTGCCGTGTTTGCGCCGGCTGAAGCGTTCCTCCTCGGCCGCCGCCACGATGCGGCCGTCCAGCACCAGGGCGGCGGCCGGATCGTGGAAGAGAGCGTTGATTCCCAGGACGCGCATGCGGTGCCTCCGAGACGGTGGGCGGGGCGGGAGTCAGCCGCGCGGGTCCGGCGCGGCGGCCGGACGGGCGGCGAAGTAGGCGATGGTCTGCTTGATGCCCTCCTCCCAGGGCACCTGGGGCGTCCAGCCGAGGAGCTCACGGGCCAGCGTGGTGTCGGGCCGGCGGCGCTGCGGATCGTCGGTGGGCCGCTCGACGAACTCGATCGGGGACCCGGATCCGGTCAACTCCCGTACCCGCCGGGCGATGTCGCGGACGGTGACCTCGTCGCTGCCGCCGATGTTGACCGGGCGCACCGACCGGCTGGCTGCGACCAGCAGGATCCCCGCCACGGTGTCGTCGACGTAGCACAGCGAGCGGGTCTGGCTGCCGTCGCCGGCCACCGTCAGCGGCTCGCCGGCCAGCGCCTGGCAGACGAACGTGGGCACGGCACGCCCGTCCAGGGCGCGCATCCGCGGCCCGTAGGTGTTGAAGAGACGGACGATGCCCGCGTCGGCGCCCCGGCTGCCCGCATGCGCGGTGACCAGCGCCTCGGCGAACCGTTTGGACTCGTCGTACACGCTGCGCGGACCGACCGGGTTCACGTTGCCCCAGTAGTCCTCGCGCTGCGGGTGCACCAGCGGATCGCCGTACACCTCGGACGTCGAGGCCAGCAGGAAGCGTGCTCCGTCCCGCTCCGCGACGTCCAGCATGTTGCGGGTGCCCAGACTTCCCACGTCCAGCGTCTCCAGGGGATGACTCAGGTAGTCGGCGGGGGAGGCCGGACAGGCGAAGTGCAGGACCAGGTCGTACGGCCCGGTCAGCTTCCGGCCGACGTCCGGCGCGCTGACGTCGTGCTCGACGTACCGGAAACCGGTCCGGCCGGCCAGGTGGGCGACGTTCTCCCGGGCACCGGAGAGCAGGTTGTCGACGCAGTCGACTTCGACCTCCGCATCCAGCAGGCGTTCGCACAGGTGGCTGCCGAGGAAACCGGCTCCGCCGGTCACCACGGCATGCCGCCAGGGCAGGGCTGACGAGGCATCAGTCATGGGATGTCCTTCGACCGCTACCGGGGCCACACGGGACCACACGCCCGGGCACTGCAGGTCCGGCGCGGTGCAAGAGGTGACAGTGAGATGTGAAAGAGAAGGTTCGATGGGGGTCGGGGCCGAGCGGTCCGACCGTCCGCGGTCCGGCCGGCTGCGGCTGCCGCCGTCTTCCCGGCGGCTCTGGGACGGAGTTCCCGTGCCAGTAGCTTTCACACGTTGATTCCAGTATGCGCGCTTCGTCCCATGGCGCAGCCCGTGTGAGGTGCCCGGCTGCGGGCACTCGTGCCGCGGCGGGCCCGGATCCCGGACCGCCGTGCCACGTGTGGAGGTGAAGGGCATGGGACATGGGGGAAACGTCATCGACGAGCTGATGACCGACCACCGGGAGGTGGAGGAGATCTTCGGCAAGATCGAGGCACTGCCGTCCGGTGACAAGAACCGCAAGTTGTACGCCGACCAGGCCACGATGGAACTGGTACGGCACTCGGTGGCCGAGGAGGCCTATCTCTACCCGGCGGTGCGTGAGCACGTCGAGGGCGGCGGCGCGCTGGCCGACAAGGAGCTGGAGGACCACGCCAAGGCCGAGCAGATCATGAAGGATCTGGAGAGCTGCGAACCGGACGACGCCCGGTTCGACTCGCTCCTGACCTCCCTCATGAGCGAGATCCGCATGCACGTGGAGGACGAGGAGCAGAACCTCTTCCCGAGGCTGCGCGCGGCGTGTCCGCCGGACGCCCTCGACGACCTGGGCGACAAGGTCCGCCAGGCCAAGAAGACGGCGCCGACCCGTCCGCACCCGGCGGCCCCGGACAAGCCCCCGGCCAACAAGATGCTGGCGCCCGGCGCCGGCCTGGTCGACCGGCTCCGTGACGCGCTGACGGGCCGCGGCAAGCCCGACTGACCCGCACCCTGCCGTCCGACCCAGGGGCCCGGCGCCGAGCGCGCCGGGCTCCGGCACGTTCTCGGCACCTTCCCGGGGCGGCCTCCCGGCGTGGCCCCGGCCGGGTCGGACCGGCGATGCGGTGCGGGGCGGACCGCCGCGCCCCGCGCAGGGGCGATGCACGCCGCGTGATGCAGGCTGCGATGCGCGCAAGGTGATGCACGCTGCGTGATGCCCGCAGCGCGGCCCAGGATGCACGCGGCGCGGTTCTGGGGGGACGGTTCGGAGTGGCCGCAGTCGTGTTCAGGCGTTGAAACCAACTGAGCGGCCCCTGTGAGCAAGCACACTCGGTGGTCAATTCGGGCACGGCGCGCGCGGATTGGCCGTGCCGTGGTCGCGAGGGAGAAGCAGTCGCTCCCGGGCCGGGCGCACCGTCTGCCACCATGGCGGAGCCTCATCGACCGGATGGAGCCGCCGTGCAGCGCAGCCGGCGCCCTCCGCCTCCGCCGGTCCCCTCCCGCCTCCCCGGTTGCCGAGTACCGCTGTGTCTGCTGCCCCTGCCTTTCCCCCTGCCCAGGCGTCTCGCCCCGCCCAGACCTCCGCGAACGCGTCCCGCTCGCCCTGGCGGTCACTGCGCCATCCCGGAATGCGCTGGTGGTCCGCCGCGAACTTCCTGTCCAACGCGGGCACGTGGATGCAGCTCACGGTGCAGAACCTGCTCGTGCTCCACATCACCGGCTCGGCCGCCGCCACCGGCCTCTCGGTGTCCGTGCAGGCCGCCCCGGCCCTTTTCATCAGCGTGTTCGGCGGCGCGGCCGTGGACCGCTGGCCCCGCCGCACCACCGTGGCGGTGAGCCAGGCACTGCTCGGCGCCGTCGCCTTCACCACAGCGTTGCTGGTGGCCCTGGACCGGCTCGACATGACCGGCCTGCTCCTGCTGGCCGCGGTGACCGGCGTCATCGCCACCGTCGACGGACCCGCCTGCGCCCTGCTGGGCAACGACCTCGTCCCCGCGGAGGACCTCCCGTCCGCGATCGGCGTGGGCGCGCTGGTGCACAGCGCGGGCCGGCTGGTCGGCACCGCCCTGGCCGGGGTGACGGTCGGCTTCCTGGGTACGGCCTCCGCGTACCTGGCCAACGGAGTGTCGTTCCTGCTCGTGGCGTCGGTGGTGCCGTTCCTGCGCCCGGTGCGGGACGCCGGGGCCCCGGCGTCGCCGACCCTCTCGGAACCCGCTGCCCAGGAGCCCGCGCTCACCGTCCGCGAGGGGCTGGCGTTCTTCGCCCGCCGGCCGCGACTGGTCGCACTGGCCTGCGTCTCCGCCGTCAGCTCGGTCTTCGGACGCAACTACGGGCTGACCCTGGCGGTCCTGGTCACCGGACCGCTGGCCGGCGGGGCGGGCGCCTTCGGCACCGTCTCCGCCGTGCTGGCGGCGGGCGGCATCGTCGGGGCCGTCCTGGGCGGGCGGCTGCGCCGGCCCTCGGTGCGGCTCGTCGGCCTCCTCGCCGCAGTCGGCGGAGTGCTGCAGGCGGTGGCGGGGCTGTCCCCGTCGCTGCTCGTGCTGCTGGTGCTCGTGCTGCCCATGGCGGCGGTGGAGTCCGTCTCCGACACGGCCATGACGTCCGTCCTGCAGACCGACCCGCCCGCACATCTGCGCGGCCGCGTGCTCGGCGTCTGGAACAGCATCGGGACCGTGTGGAGCCTCGGCGGGCCCCCGCTGCTCGGCCTGCTCATGCAGACGGCCGGGGCCCGCGGGGCGCTGGTGGGCGGCGGCCTGTTCGTCGCCGGGAGCATCGCGGCCGGCTTCGCCGTACGGGTACGGCGCACCTCGGCCCCCGTGGCGATCCGGCCGCCGCACGGCGACGCGACCCTGCCGGAGGCCCTGGAGACGGCCGCCTGAGCGGTGGGGCTCAGGCCGAGACGGGGCGGCCGGGCCGGTCGAGGCGCCGCAGCAGCTGCGCGTGGTGCAGCGCGGCCACGGGCGCGAGCAGGTCGGGATGGCGCAGCAGGGACGCCGCCCGCCGGTCGTCCTCGTCCGGGACGAGCAGCCGCCGGAAGTCCACCGGCCCCGACGCCAGGTGTTCCCCCGTCCCGAGCGCGCCGACCGCGGCGCTCGCCAGCTCGGGGTCGCCGAGCAGGCCGGCGGCCCAGCTCGCCACCACCTCGTCCACCCAGGTGCGCCAGTCGCCGTCCGGGTCGTCAGCGGCGTCACCGCCGGTGACCCAGTCCAGCCGCGCCGAACCTCCGGGCCCCGTCATGGCGACCAGACCCGCGTCCAGCGCCGTCGGATAGCGCAGCCAGGCCGCGACCGTCACGGCCTGCCGTACCTGGGCTTCGCACCGCGCGGCAGCGAAGGCGCCGCCGTGAGCGGGAAAGGCGCCCGCGAGCCAGCGCGCGGTGGCCGCGATGAGCGGGGAGAGATCTGCGAGCACTGCCGAACCGTCCGAGAACTTGCCTGCCGACCAGGTAGCCGACCGGGGAACTGATCGGAACCAGTCGGAAACCGACCAGGATCCGGCAAAACGGTATCCCGAGGCGGGCTCGCGGAGATAGAGCGCGTGACGCGGGACCACGTGGTTCTGCACACAGCGCGGCCGCAGCTCCCGCGGGGCGCCGAAGCGCCCCGCACACGACGGAACCCCGGGCCCGCTGGGGGCCCGGGGTTTTCCCGGGGGAGAGATCCGGTACCGGTCGGGGCACTCAGCCCGGCGCAGTCAGTGCAGGCCGCCAGGGTCGCCGGGCCGGATCCGGCCGCGCCAGGCGCCGCTCTCGGCGCCGCGCTTCTCGATGAAGTCCTTGAAGCGACGCAGGTCACCCTTGACCCGCCGGTCGATCATGCCGAGCGCGTCGGCGCCCTTCTCGGCCAGCCCGGAGGGCTCCACGTCCATCGTGAGCTCGACCCGCGTGTGCGTCGGGTCCAGTGGCTCGAAGCGGACGGACCCGCGCTGCCGGGTGTCACCGTCGATGGTCCGCCAGGTGATCCGGTCGTCCGGCAACTGGTCGACGATCTCGGTGTCGAACTCGCGCCGCACCCCGCCGATGCTGGTGGTCCAGTGGTTGTGGCGGTCGTCGAGCTGCGTGACCTCGTCGACACCCTCCATGAAGTTCGGGAAGTCCGCGAACTGGGTCCATTGGTTGTAGGCCGTGTGGATCGGGACGTCGACGTCCACGGCTTCCTTGACCGTGCTCATCTGTTCCTCCTCGTCGCAGGCTCAGTCCCGGGGCGCGGTGCGCCCCCGGAGGGTCCTCTCGTTGGCCTCGGGGTTCGGGGTGATCGGGTCGCCGGACCCGGCCCGCTCGGGCGCGCCCCGGTCGGCGTCCGCCCGCCCGGCCCGCTTCCCGACCTGCTCCAGCAGCTCGTCCTCGGCGGTCCGGGGCCCCTCGGCCTTCGCGTCGTGCTCGGTTCGCTTTCGCACAGCGGCCGGGTACCCCACTCGACGCGGAGGCAACACCCGGCGGCCGGACGAATACGATCAGCCGCTGACCAGCACGTCCCGGGCCGTGCCGACCCGCAGCTCCTCCAGCGTGCTCGTCTGCCGCCGGGCCCGTTCGATCAGTGCGTCGAGTGCCCGCTCGTCGAGGCGGTCGTCCACCTCGGCCAGCGAGCGCAGGGTCCGCCAGCCGAGTTCCTTGCCCTTGACCCCCAGCCGGAGGAACTCGAGCTCGACCACCAGCGTCAGCGGCGAGGGGCGCAGGAGACGTCCGTTGCTCTTGAGGCGCCCGAGTCGCTCGGCCGTGCCGGCGGCGACGGTCTTGTACCGGCGCTCCGGCACGCCCAGGCGCCGCATGACGCCGACCAGGCTCGCGCGGTCCTCGGCGATCTCCTCCGCCAGCGCCCGCAGGGTTCCGGCCGCCGGGGTGTCACGATGCGACCGGGCCATGAACCGGGCGCGGCCGGCTCCGGCCGTGGCCCCGGCCAGGTGGTCGTTGAGATAGATCCCGAGCAGGTCCGTCCGGAGTCCGCCCACCGTCGGGCGGGTGGGGTGGTGGGTTGTTGTCGTCATCGCTCGTGTCCTCGTTTCCCGCCGCCTGCGGTGTGGCGGCAGCAGCCGGGTACCCGGCGAGAAGCGTGGAATCCGGTCGGCCGCGACACCCGGCGCGCCCTCGGAGCATCATGGAACCCCCGCGGGAGAGGAGGGTGCCGTGAACGCTGTAGTGGAGAGCGTGCGGATACCCGCCACCGGGGTGCGGCTCGACGCCGACGTGGCCGTGCCCGAGGCGGCGAAGGGCGTCGTGCTGTTCGCGCACGGCAGCGGCAGCAGCCGCCACAGTCCCCGCAACCGCTTCGTCGCCGGCGAACTGCGCGCCGCCGGGATCGGCACTGTCCTCGCCGACCTGCTCACCCGTGACGAGGAGACGGCCGACGAGCTCACGGGCGCGCTCCGCTTCGACATCGGCCTGCTCGCCGCGCGCCTGGTCGGCCTCGCCGACTGGCTCCGCGGGTACCCGCCGGCCGCGGGCCTGGGGTGCGGGTTCTTCGGCGCCAGCACGGGTGCCGCGGCCGCGCTCGTCGCCGCCGCCGAGCGCCCGGACGCGGTCCGTTCGGTCGTCAGCCGGGGAGGCCGACCGGATCTGGCCGGGGACGCACTGCCGTCCGTCCGGCAGCCGACCCTGCTGATCGTCGGCGGGCGGGACCGCGAGGTCCTGCGGCTCAACCGGGCGGCGATGGCACGGATTCCGGGCGAGACCCGGCTGGAGGTCGTCCCAGGCGCCACGCACCTGTTCGAGGAGCCCGGCACTCTGGAACGTGTCGCGCAGCTGGCCGGCGACTGGTTCACCCACCGACTGCCCCGCTGACACCAGCAGCCGGTCCATCGCGTCGGCGCACACCTCCCTCCGCCCGCGCCGGACGCCGAGGCGCCGTCCAGGGTTGCAGTGCCTGCGCGATCGGCGTTCCCTGGAAGTGTCCGATGGTGAACACGAGCGCCCAGGGTTACGGCATGGACCGGGGGCCTGCCTTGACGTGTTTCTCCTGGCCAAAGCCTCGGGTCCGCGCGGTCCGTCCGCCGCCCGGCGTTCGACGCGGAGGTGAGCCAGGTGAAAGCCGTTGTCTACGAGAAGCCGTTCAGCGTCGCCGTCAGGGACGTCGACGATCCACGGATACAGCACCCGAACGACGTGCTGGTACGGGTCACGTCGACCGCCATCTGCGGGTCCGACCTGCACATGTACGAGGGGCGTACGTCCGCCGAGTCGGGCATCGTCTTCGGGCACGAGAACCTCGGCATCGTCGAGGAGACCGGCTCCGGCGTGACCTCGCTGTCCGAGGGCGACCGGGTCGTCATGCCCTTCAACGTCGCGTGCGGCTTCTGCAAGAACTGCCTGGCCGGCAAGACCGGCTTCTGCCTCACGGTGAATCCGGGCTTCGCCGGCGGCGCCTACGGCTATGTGGCCATGGGCCCCTACAAGGGCGGTCAGGCGGAGCTGCTGCGGGTGCCGTTCGCCGACTTCAACTGCCTGAAGCTGCCGCCGGGCAACGAGTTCGAGACCGATTTCGTGCTGCTCGCCGACATCTTCCCGACCGGCTACCACGGGTGCGAGCTCGCGCAGGTGACACCCGGCGAGAGCGTCGCCGTCTTCGGAGCCGGACCGGTCGGGCTGATGGCCGCGTACTCCGCGCTGCTGCGCGGCGCGTCCAAGGTGTTCTCGGTCGACCGGGTGCCCGAGCGGCTCGCCAAGGCCGAGGAGATCGGCGCGACACCGATCGACTTCACCAAGGGCGACCCGGCCGAACAGATCAAGGAGCAGACCGCGGGAGAGGGGACGGACAAGGGCGTCGACGCCGTCGGTTACCAGGCCCAGGCGCACGACGCGAGTCACGAGGAACCCGCCGTCGTCCTGAACAGCCTCGTCGAGACGGTACGGCCGACCGGCATGCTCGGCGTGCCTGGTCTGTACGTCCCGTCCGACCCGGGCGGACCGGACGAGCACGCCAAGCACGGGCAACTGCTGGTGTCCATCGGCAGGATGTTCGAGAAGGGTCAGCGGATGGGTACCGGTCAGTGCAACGTCAAGCAGTACAACCGCCAGTTGCGTGACCTGATCATCGCGGGGCGGGCCAAGCCCAGCTTCGTGGTCTCCCATGAACTGCCGCTGGAGGAGGCGCCGGGCGCCTACGAGAAGTTCGACCAGCGGATCGAGGGCTACACCAAGGTCGTCCTGCACCCCGGGCACGCACTCGCGGCGTAGCACCGACACGACCCGACACGACCCGATTCCACACGACCCGACACGGCGTGGCACGACACGGCGTGGTGCGTGCGGCGGGCCGGGCGGCGCTCGCAAGGACCGCCGCACCGCCGCACGTCCACCGTCGCACACGCGCTG